>CAYXZN010000012.1:0-20370 GCA_964469325.1 uncultured Steroidobacteraceae bacterium | reverse complement strand
TCGCGGAGGCGGATGATCTCAGCGCCGGCCTCTGACAGCTCGTCGCGTGGCCGGCCTTGTTGCGCCCCGGCCGCCTGAGCCGCGCCGCAGCAAGGCACGCCGCGTGCTTTGCAGACCGCCGATGGGAAAGATTCTGCTGGGCGTCATCATCGGCGTCATCCTGGTGATCTGGCTGCTGGCCTCCTGCGTCGGGAACCTCTTCTGAGGGCGGGCCGTCTCACGACGCTGGCTCCCGCCGTTCCGGAGCGGCAGGCTCCGTCTCCTCCACGCGCACGATCACCACACGGCCCGAGCCGTCGCACCTGAGGCTGCCGAGCCGTCGCCAGGCGGCAGCGGGCCATCGCACGCCCGGTTCCCGCCTGACGCTCGCTCCGATCCACTCCCGAAACCGACCGACCATTCGGATCCCCCGCTACGGTTGCCGCCGGCGCGACAGCCGCAACCCCCGTACCCGACCGACCGCCCGGGCAACGTGTTGCGGATTCTTAGCCTTGCTAATCAGGCGCCGATGACGAGCCCTGCCAGCTCGCCGACCAGCGCCGCCACTGCCCAGGCGACGAGCGCCAGCCCGAGCAGCACGACCACCGCGATCCCGACCAGGATCAGCCGCTCACGCCGCGCGGTCTGGCGCGGCTCTTCCGCGTATCGGCGGAAGAGGTCCAGGTTGCGGAGGTTCGCCTTGAACCACAGGTCGAACGCGTCGCCGGCCAGCGGCACGGCGCCGACCAGCGCATCGATCCCCACGTTCAGGAGCATCCGCGCGATCACGACCCGCGGCAGCCGATGCCGCGAGGCGCGCGCCACGATCAGCAGCGCGAGAGCGGTGGAGACCAGGTCGCCCACCCCAGGAACCAGGCCGATCAGCCCGTCCAGCCCGAAGCGCCGCCCGATGATCGGCACCCGGATGCTGCTGTCCAGCAGCCACGCCAGCACCTCGATCTCGCGCCGCGCGTCGCGGAGCGACGGATCGAGGCGTGTCACTCGCCCTTCCCGACGCGCTTCAGCCACGACGCCGGCCGTCATCAAGCGTCGTGCCGAGGCGTGCCGCGGGGATTGACACGCGTCAGGCGCCAGCAGTAGCGTTCGCCACAGTCGAAGAACGGCGACGATCGGGACGAGTACCCGGTTCGGCGGGCCTCCAGGGAGTCGGGAGCAGTGGAACCCCGGCGGCTGCGCGATCGGCGAATGGACCCGTGAGCTCCGACGGAGAACGCGGCGCAGGCCGCCAGTAGCCGCCGGCGGAGAGGCACCGATATCGAAGCCGAGGCCATCGCGCACCGACGCCGCACGGGCACCGGGCGCCGTGGCCGAACGAGCGCCCCGGTTCGCCGGGGAACAAAGGTGGCACCACGAGACGACCCCCTCGTCCTTTGGGACGGAGGGGTCGCGCTGTTGTTGGGCCCCAAGGGCCCGGAGGTGCACCGATGTCCGTGGAACGCCGATTCGACCTCACCCAGGCCGATCTGCCGACCCACTTCTACAACGTGGCGGCCGACCTGCCCGAGCCGCTGCCGCCGCCGCTCCACCCGGCCACGATGGAGCCGGTCGGACCCGACGCGCTGGCTCCCCTCTTCCCGATGGAGCTGATCGGCCAGGAGGTCAGCGCCGAGCGGCTGATCCCCATTCCAGAAGAGGTGCGCGAGGCGTACGCCATCTACCGGCCGACCCCGCTGCTGCGGGCGATCGGCCTCGAGCGCGAGCTGGACACCCCGGCCCGCATCTACTTCAAGTACGAGGGGGTCTCCCCCGCCGGGTCGCACAAGCCGAACACGGCCATCGCGCAGGCCTTCTATAACCGCCAGGAGGGCGTGCGACGCCTCGCCACCGAGACCGGCGCCGGGCAGTGGGGGTCGGCGCTCGCCTTCGCCTGCTCGCTGTTCGACATCGAGGCCAAGGTGTTCATGGTCAAGGTGAGCTACGAGCAGAAGCCGTATCGGCGCAGCCTGATCCAGACCTACGGGGCCACGGTCATCCCGTCGCCGAGCGAGGAGACCGAGGCGGGCCGGCGGGTGCTGGCCGAGGACCCGGACAGCAGCGGCAGCCTGGGGATCGCGATCAGCGAGGCGGTCGAGGAGGCGGCGACCCGGGACGACACGAAGTACTCGATCGGTTCCGCGCTGAATCACGTGCTGCTCCACCAGACGGTGATCGGCCAGGAGGCGATCCGTCAGATGGAGCTGGCCGGCGCCTATCCCGACGTCGTCATCGGCTGCGCGGGTGGCGGGTCGAACTTCGCGGGCATCGCCTTCCCCTTCCTCGCCGATCGGCTGGCCGGGCGGAGGGAGACTCGCTTCATGGCGGTCGAGCCGGCCAGCTGCCCGAGCCTGACCCGCGGCGAGTACCGCTACGACTTCGGCGACTCGGTGGGCCTCACCCCGCTGCTGAAGATGTACACCCTGGGCAGCGACTTCCGCCCGCCGCCGATCCACGCCGGGGGGCTGCGCTACCACGGCATGGCGCCGCTGGTCAGCCACCTCTACGCGCTCGGCTTCCTGGAGGCCAGGGCGTACCAGCAGAACGCCTGCTTCGAGGCGGCGGTCCGCTTCGCCCGCGCCGAGGGGATCGTGCCCGCGCCCGAGTCGAGCCACGCCATCCGCGCCGCGATCGACGAGGCGCTGGCCGCACGCGAGGAAGGCCGCGAGCGCGTCATCCTCTTCAACCTGTCCGGACACGGCCACTTCGACATGGCCGCCTACGATGCGTACCTCGCCGGGGAGCTGGCCGACGTCGAGTTCGCGCCTGACGAGGCCGCCAGAGAGGAGCTGGTCGCCCTGTCCTGACGACCGGCCCCTCCGCGGGCCGGGCTAGGACGGCGGCTGGAGCGCGGCCAGCGTCCAGGCGCAGTCGCCATCCACCCGGACCGCCTGCCCGCCCTGGGGCGTGAGCAGCAGGCTCGCGCCCTGGGGCGCGCTCCCCACGGAGCCGGTGACGATCTGCTGCGGCGCGCTGCCGTCGACCGGGACGAGCGTGACCGTGATCCGGCACCCGTCCCCCGAGGGGTCCGTGGCGTCCCACTCGACGCCCGCCAGCGGGTCGACCGTGGGTGACACAAAGCTGCCCGAGCCGGTGAAGACGCTGCGTCCCAGCCCACAGTAGCCCTCCGGCTGGGGCACGTTGCAGGTCCCAGGCCCGGAGGCGGCCTCGAGGTAGGCGACCCCGTCCGCGCCGCCGGCCACCCAGCCCTGCGCGGCCCGCGGCCCGCCCTGGCCGCTCTCCCAGCGCCCTCCGTCGAGGTCGTCGGCCGAGGCGACGCGATACCACGCCAGCCCCCCGTTCACGAGCGGCCCGGCCAGCACCTGGACCAGCGCACCGGTGTTGAGCCGCAGGCTGTCGGTGACCAGCTCGCCCTCGCCGTCGAACAGGTCGACCTGGCTCGCGCCGGGGGCGGGCCGCGTACGCACCGAGAGGAGGTCGACCAGCACCCGCGCCGTGCCCGGCACCGTGAGCGCCGGCGTGAACGGCTCCCCGTCCGATGGGGAGGGCGGGACGGATGGCGTGTCGCCGGGCGAGCCGGTCGCGCCTGCCGTCGGAGCGGCCGGGGAGGTGGCAGGATCGGGGCTCGGCGAGGGGGTGCCCGGCAGCGTCGTGGTGCAGGCCGCCACGACGAGGGCGGGCAGCAGGACGGCGAGTCGGGACATCGGCTCCATGCTAGCCCGGTCGTCGGTACGGGCGCCGCATGGTACGCTCCCGCGCGTCCGCCAACAGCCTCGAGGGGGCGCCGTCGCGCCCGCACCGGTCCTGCCGGAGGTGCCCGTGCCTGACATCCCGATCGACCGTCGCGAGCTCGCCAACGGGCTACGGGTGGTCCTGTCACGGGACCCGAGCGCGCCGGCGGTGGCGGTGAACCTGTGGTACGCCGTCGGGAGCCGGCACGAGCAGCCGGGCCGAACGGGCTTCGCCCACCTCTTCGAGCACATGATGTTCCAGGGCTCCGAGCACGTCGCCAAGGGGGAGCACTTCGCCCTCATCCAGGCGGTGGGCGGGACCCTCAACGCGAGCACCTGGACCGACCGCACCAACTACTTCGACACCGTGCCGTCCCACGAGCTGGAGCTGGCGCTGTGGCTGGAGGCGGATCGGCTCGGCGGGCTGCTGCCGGCCATGACCCAGGAGAAGCTGGACAACCAGCGGGACGTGGTGAAGAACGAGCGGCGGCTTCGGTACGACAACCAGCCGTACGGGACGTGGTCCGAGCGGCTCCAGGCGCTCGCCTACCCTGCCGGGCACCCGTACCACCACTCGACCATCGGCTCGATGGATGACCTCGACTCGGCCTCGCTCGACGACGTCCGGGAGTTCTTCGCCGCCTGGTACGCGCCCAACAACGCGGTGCTGATCGTCGCCGGCGACTTCGAGGCGGCCGAGGCGATGGCCCTGCTCGACCGTCACTTCGGGCCGATCGGCGCCAACCCCAGCCTGCCGGCGGCGCCAGACCCGGCCCTGCCGGTCCGGATCGGCGAGGAGCGTCGCGAGGAGCTGGTCGAGGCGGTGCCACTGCCGCGGATCTACCTCGCCTACCGCATCCCCCCGTTCGGCGACGACCGCTTCGAGGACGCGGCGGTGGTGAGCGACCTGCTGGCCACGGGACGGGCGTCGCGCCTGTACGCCTCGCTGGTCCGGGAGCGGCGCCTCGCCCAGGACGCCGTGGCCTTCGCGCTCCCGTGGGCCGCCGCTCCGACGCTGCTCGCCCTGTGGGCGACGGCGCGTCCGGGCGTGGAGGCCGGAGCGCTGGAGGAGGCGCTGCTGGAGGAGCTGGCCAAGCTGGCGGCCGACGGTCCCTCGGACGACGAGCTGGAGCGCGTGCGCAACCTGCACCGCGCCGAGATCGAGTCGAGCCTGGAGCGGGTCGCCGACCGCGCCGACCGCCTCAGCATGTACACCCAGCTCTTTGACGACCCGTCCATGATCAACCGCGAGGCGGAGCGCTACCTGGCGGTCGACGCCGGCCGCGTGCGCGCCACCATGGCCGAGCTGCTGACGGACGACAACCGGGTGACGCTGACCTACCGGCCGGCCGGCGGCAACGAAGCCGAAGCGGACGAGGCGGCGGTCGCGGCGCCCGCGCCCGCGGAAGCGACCGCCGGAGAGGCGGCGGCCGGCGAGACCGGACGATGAGCGTCCTCAACCCGCTCCGACCGGCCGCCGGGCCTCCGCGGCCCTACCGCTTCCCCGACTTCGAGCAGGTGCGGCTGCGCAACGGGATGATGCTGTGGCTGGTGCCGCTGCCGGAGCGCGAGCTGGTCAGCGTGCACCTCGTCTTCGACGCCGGGGCCGCCGCCGAGGACGAGTTAGAGGCGGGGATCGCCAACCTCACCGCCCAGCTGCTGGTGACCGGCACCCGGCGCCTGGATGCCGCCACCTTCGCCGAGACGACCGAGCGGTTGGGGATCGACGTCGGCGCCCAGTCCAGCTGGGACAGCGCACGAGCCTCGTTCCAGGCCCTGTCGACGCACCTGACCGACGGCCTCGCCCTGCTGGCCGAGATGGTCCGCGAACCGCGCCTCGACGAACGCGAGTTCGAGCGGCTGCGCGGCGAGCGACTGGCCGAGATCCTCCAGGCGCGGGCCGACCCCGGCGGCCTGGCCGACGAGCGCTTCCTCCACCACCTCTACGCCGATGGCGTCGCCTACCGGCGCCCCGCCGCCGGCGTGCCCGAGACGGTGGAGCCGCTGGGGATCGAGGCGGCGCGCCGCTTTCACGCCGCCCAGTACCTCCCCGGCCGGGCGCACCTGATCGTGGCCGGGCGGCTGGTCGCCGAGCAGGTGGTGGCCGACGCAGATCGCATCTTCGGCGACTGGCAGGGGGCGGGAGCGGGGCATCGGCCCATCAGCGCCGAGCCCGCCGAGCGCACGCGCCGGATCGTGGTGGTCGACCGCCCCGGCTCGGTGCAGAGCGAGCTTCGGGTGGGACATCCGGGGATCGACCGCTTCGACCCTCGTTACTTCCCGGCCCTGGTGCTGGGCACCATCCTGGGCGGCGTCTTCGGCAGCCGCCTCAACATCCGCCTGCGCGAGGAGCTGGGCTACACCTACGGGGCCCACGCCGGCTTCGAGCCGCGACGCTCGGCCGGCCCCTTCGCCGCCCGCGCCGCGGTGCAGACCGCCGTCACCGGCGATGCCGTGCGCGAGCTGGTCGCGCAGCTGGAGCGCCTGCGCTCCGAGCCGCCCGGCGAGGACGAGGTGCGCGACCGGCGCGACTACATGGTCGGCATCTTCCCGCTGCGCTTCGAGAGCACCGGCGGCATCGCCTCCGCGCTCGAGCCGGTCGCCGTGTACGGCCTTCCCGACGACTGGTGGGCGCGCTACCGCGAGCGCCTGGAGGCGGTCGACGCGGCGGCCATCCGCGACGCGGCGAACCTCCTGGTCCGGCCCGACGAGCTGCTGGTGCTGGTGGTCGGCGACGCCGAGGAGGTCAGCGCCGATCTCGAGGCCACCGGCCTCGGTCCGCTGTCGGTCACGCCCGCCGGCTAGCCCTCGCCGTTCTCGTCGAGGCCCCGGGCCGTCGGCCAGCACAACGCGAAGACGGTCCCCGGCCGCCGCTGCTCGAGGATCGCGGCTCCGCCCTGCGCCTCCATGGTGGCCCGCACCAGGTAGAGTCCCAGCCCCAGCCCCTTGCCGGCGGTCACGCGGTCACGGAAGACGCGCTCCGCCAGGTCGTCGTCGATGCCGGGTCCCTCGTCCCTGACGCGCACCGTGACGAACTCGCCGTCGGTCACCTCGATGTCGATGGGCGTGCCGGGGCGGGAGTAGCGCTCGGCGTTGGTGAGCAGGTTGGTGAGCGCCAGCTCGGCGAGGTGCTGGTCGCCGAAGACGGCTGGCGCGCTGTCCCCGCGGACGGTCACCTGCCGCTCCGACCCGCGCGCGCGCAGCCGCTCGATCGACAGCTCGATGGCGCGCGGCAGGTCGAACCGCTCGCGCCGGGCCTCGATGCGACCCGTCTCTGCCCGGGAGAAGAGCTCCAGCCGCTCGAGGATGCCGATGGCGGCGTCGACCGACTCGAGCGCCCGTCGGCCGTGCCGGCGGACCGGGTCGCTGAGATCGGGGTCCCGCTCGGCGAGCTCGATGCGCGCCCGAGCCACCGCCAGCGGGTTGCGCAGCTCGTGGGCCACGAAGCTGGCGAACTGGCTCAGCCGCCGCCGCTCCTCCTCCTCCTTGCCCACGTCGCGCAGCAGCAGCACGCAGCCGCCGCCGGGAATCGGCGTCCCCTCCACGTCGACGTTCAGGTCGCGCCCGCTCATGGGCAGCCGGACCGTCAGGCGACGTCGGATCGGCCCGTTCTGGGCCAGCACCTGCGGCCACTCCTCCCCTGGCAGCGGCGACCCCTGGACGTCCCGCGGCTCGACCGCGCGTCCCCACTCCTCGAGCGGCCGCTCGACGAAGCTGCGGCCGAAGGTCCGCAGGGCGGCGCGGTTCGCGTACGTGCCGCGCAGCTCCCCGTCGTACACGATCAGCGGCTCGGGGATCGCCTCTGCCACCTCCTCGAGACGTGCCCGCTCGCGCTCGGCGACGCGGAGCGCCTCGTCCAGCGCTCGCCGGGCCTGCTCGGCCGCCAGCCGATCCTCGAGCGCGCGCTGGTGAATCGCATCGCTCATCTCGCGCGCGATGGCCGCCGCCTGCTTCTCCACCTCGGCACGCAGGGCGAGGAAGACGATGAGCGGCGTGCCGAGCACGAAGGTCGCCAGCCGCAGCAGGTCCGCGGGCGGAATCGGCGCCCCGCGGGCGGGCAGGATGGCAAAAGCGATCACCGCGATCCCGGCGGCAGCGTACCCGTAGAGGGCCGCGGCGGCGCCCAGCCCCAGGCCGATCAGCGCGATGACCAGCACGATCAGGACGGTGAACGGCACCGACTGGTCGAAGAGGTTGGCCAGCGCGACGCCGATGCCGCCGCCCAGGCCGCCGACCAGTGCGCCGATCAGCGCCCGAGCGTTCGGCTGAAGCAGGTTCATGCGCTCTCCCTGGCGATCCGCCGTCGGGGCGGGGCGTCCTGCTCGGGGTTCGGCAAGGGTACCCCTTCCGGCCGGTCATCACCTGACCGCTCGCCGGAGGGCGGAGAGCGACGAGCCGCCTTGCGGCGGGCACGAGCCAGCCGCTCGCGCGCAGCGCTGATCCGGGTAGCGGGGTCGCCCCGGATCAGCCGCCGGTTCAGCGCCTCGGGGTGCTCGCCGCGAGAGATCTCGGCCAGCAGCTCGGAGGCTCGGTCGAGCTGGCCCGCCTCGGTGAGCAGCTGCACGATCGTGTACCACCGCCCCGGCTCCTCGACCGGCGCCGACACCAGGCGCTCGACCAGCTCCGCGGCGCGCGCTTCGTTCCCGGCCCGGCGGTGGGCCAGGATGGCGGCACGGACGTCGACGAACTGCGGCTCCAGCTCGAGCGCCTCGAGGTAGTTCAGCAGCAGCTCTGCGTGCTCCGCCCGGTCGGCGGCCGGTCCCCGTCGCACATGCTCGTCCCGGAAGGGCACCAGGATGGCGCGCAGCTCGCGATCGACCCATCGGCGCTGGGGAGAGCCGGACGGGTAGCGCGAGCCGACCCGATGCAGGAAGGCCGCGCCGCGCAGGTAGGCGCGGGCCGAGACGTAGGCGTCCGACAGCCCCGCCCGGACCAGGCGGTCGAACGAGGGGTCGAGCTCGACCACGCGCTCGAGCGCGCCCAGCCAGTCCTCGACCCGTCCCCGCTCGCGGTACCACGCGGCTGCGTAGCGCAGCCAGTACAGCTCGCGGTGCCCGCGCCAGTCGTCGTCCGCCAGGTGTGTGTCGACGATGTAGCGGTGCTGGGCGGCGGGTCCGCGCAGCCAGATCTCGGTCGGCACCCGGAAGCCCGCCACGTTCCGCCACTGCGGCTGGTGCCAGCGGCTGGGCGCCTGCTCTTCCGCGCGCCGGGGACGCTGGGTGGAGCGCCGCGATGGCTCGCCCGGCTCGAGCGGCCACTCGACCACCTCCGCCGTCCCCCGCTCGAGGGCACGGTCGTAGTGGATCCGGCGCACCGGGTCGCGCAGCTCCCCCCAGGCCCGGTTGAGCAGCGAGGTGCGCAGAGTGGCCAGCCGGTGGTCGCCGCCCCGGTCGGGGTGGTGGCGCAGCACCGCGTCGCGGAACGCGGCCCGCAGCTCGTTGCCGGTGGCGGAGGGCGACGCGCCCAGCACCGCGTAGTAGTCGCGGGGCTCGGTGCCGGCACGATCGACGGAGCGCATCAGGCGAGGATACCGTCGGCGTCGGCAGCACCCCAAGTTGCTATCCTGCCTCGATGGTCGCCTCCTCAGCCGGTCGGTCGGGCAAGCGCGCCGGGCACCTGCTCGCGATCGGCGGCGCGGAGGAGAAGCTGCGCCAGCGGCAGATCCTGTCGCGCTTCGTCAATCTCGCAGGTGGCAGCGACGGCCGGATCGCGATCGTCTCCACCGCCTCGTCACTGGGCGACGAGGCCACCGACCTGTACCGCCAGCTGTTCGGGCAGATGGGGGTGCCCGACATCCGCGGCCTACGGCCGCTCACCCGCGAGGACGCGGACGACCCGCGCCTGGTGGCCGCGATCGAGGACGCCACAGGCATCTTCATGACCGGCGGGAACCAGCTTCGTCTGGCGAGCGTGGTGGCCGGCACCCGCCTGGGGCGGGCCATCGTCGACGGGCACCGGCGCGGCGCCATCGTGGCCGGAACGAGCGCGGGGGCATCGGCGCTGGCCAGCCACATGGTGGCCTTCGGCACCAGCGGCTCCACGCCCAAGCAGCGGATGACGCAGATGTCGGCCGGTCTGGGTCTCATCCCGGGGGTGATCATCGACCAGCACTTCGAGCAGCGGAACCGCCTTGGACGGCTGCTGGCGCTGGTGGCCCAGAGCCCCTCGCTGCTGGGGATCGGCATCGACGAGGACACGGCCGCCCTGGTCAGCCCGCGACTGGTGATCGAGGTGCTGGGCAAGGGGTCTGTCACCATCCTCGACCCCGCGAAGATCCAGACCGACGCGTACGAGGTGAAGCGCCACCGGCCGATGATGGTCAGCGGTGTGATCCTGCACTCCATCCCGGCCGGCTACCGGTTCGACATCCGCCGGCGGCGGCTGCTCGCCCCGCTCCGGCCGGTGAGCGCCACCGAGCGCGAGCTCAGCTCCATCTCCTGGGCGGGTGAGAAGACCCGGCGCCTGATCCGCCGCATCGCCGCCGAGGGCGCGGACGATGCCGCTCCCGAGCGGGCCAGACGGCGTGCGCGACGGGCGCGCACCCACGAGGAGGCGAGCGAGTGAGCGAGGCGCGCCCGGCCAGCCGGCGTGGATCGCGGGCCGCGGAGGCCCGGCGAGGCCGCGGCACCCGCGACCAGCGCTCGCGACCAGGCCGCCCGCGCCGCGGCAAACCCCACGGGACGCTGCGCGTGCTCGAGACGAGGGTCTACCGCGGCCCGAGCTACTGGAGCTACGAGCCGGCCATCCGGCTGCTGGTCGACCTGGGCGAGCTGGAGGAGTGGCCGTCGAACCGGGTCAAGGGGTTCAACGAGGCGCTCCTGGACGTGCTTCCCGGGGTAGCGGAGCACAGCTGCTCGCTGGGGCGTCCCGGCGGCTTCGCCCTTCGGCTGGCCGAGGGGACATGGCTGGGGCACGTGGCCGAGCACGTCGCCCTCCAGCTGCAGCGCGAGGCGGGCACCGAGGTCGGCCGCGGCAAGACGCGCAGCGCCGGCGAGGCGGGCCGTTACCACGTCGTCTTCTCCTACGGCGATGAGTCGGTCGGTCTCGCCGCCGGGCGACTGGCGGTGCGCCTCGTCAACCACCTGGTCGAGGCCGAGCCCGAATTCGACTTCCGACTCGAGCTCGAGGAGCTGATCCGCCTCGCCGAACGGGCGGCGTTCGGACCCTCCACCCAGGCGATCCTCGACGAGGCGGCGCTGCGCGACATCCCCTGGATCCGCCTCAACGAGCAGTCCCTGGTCCAGCTGGGGCACGGCATCTACCAGAAGCGGATCCGGGCCACCATGACGTCGGAAACCAGCTCACTGGGGGTCGATATCGCGTCGGACAAGAAGCTGACCAACCGGCTTCTGGCCGCCACCGGCATCCCGGTTCCGCGCAGCGAGACGGTGCGCAACCCGGATGACGCGGTCGCCGCGGCGCGGGCCATCGGCTACCCGGTGGCGGTCAAGCCGCTCGACGGCAACCACGGCCGCGGGGTGATGCTCAAGCTGGACGACGACGAATCAGTGCACGCCGCTTTTGGGGTCGCGCGGCGCGAGTCGCGGAGCGGCCGGGTGATGGTGGAGAGCTACATCTCGGGCAGCGACTTCCGCTGCCTGGTGATCGGGGGCGTGCTGCGGGCGGTGGCGCAGCGGATCCCGGCCCACGTCGATGGGGACGGCTCCCACCCGCTGGACCAACTGGTCGAGCTGGCCAACGCCGATCCGCGCCGCGGCATCGGCCACGAGAAGGTGCTGACCCGCATCCGGATCGACGAGGAGGCGATCTCCTACGCGCGCGAGCAGGGCTTCGAGATGAGCGACGTGCCGCCGAAGGGCTTCCGGGTCTACCTGAAGCGGACCGGCAACATGAGCACCGGCGGGATCAGCATCGACCGGACCGATGAGATCCACCCCGACAACGCCGAGCTCGCCGAGCTGGCGGCCCAGGTGGTGGGGCTCGACATCGCCGGCATCGACCTGATCTGCCCCGACATCGGCCAGCCGGTGCGCGAGACCGGGGGCGGGATCGTGGAGGTCAACGCCGCTCCGGGCTTCCGCATGCACACCCATCCCACCGAGGGCGAGGCGCAGTACGTTGCCAAACCCGTGGTCGACCTGCTCTTCCCGCCCGGCTCGCCGTCGCGGATCCCGATCGTGGCCGTCACCGGGTCCAACGGCAAGACGACCACGGTGCGGATGATCGCCCACATCATGAAGGGGATGGCCCACAAGGTCGGGGTGACCAGCACCGACGGCATCTACGTCGACGGGCGCCTGGTTCGTAGAGCCGATGCCTCGGGGCCCCGATCGGCGTCCACCGTGCTGCAGAACCCGAAGGTCGATTTTGCGGTCTTCGAGGTGGCGCGGGGCGGGATCCTGCGCGAGGGCCTCGGCTACCAGCGCAACGACGTGGCGGTGGTGCTGAACGTGACCGGCGACCACCTGGGGCTGGGCGGCATCCGCTCGATAAAGCAGCTGGCGGCCGTGAAGCAGGTGATCGTGGAGGCGGTGCCCCGCTCCGGAACGGCGGTGCTGAACGCGGACGACCCGCTGGTGTCGAGCATGGGTCGCGCCTGCTCGGGATCGGTCATCTACTTCTCGATGGACTCGGAGAACGAGCGGATCAAGTTCCAGGCGTCGCGCGGCCGCCGGGCCGTCACGCTCGAGCAGGGGCGCAACGGGGAGATGATCGTGCTGCGCCAGGGACGCAAGAGCCTGCCACTGGTCTGGACCCACCTGCTGCCGTCGACCTTCGAGGGGCGGGCCCGGATGAACGTCCAGAACGCGCTGGCGGCGGCCGCAGCGGCCTGGGCCGCCGGCGCTCACCTCCACGACATCCGGCAGGGGCTGCGGACGTTCACCACCAGCTACTACATGGCGCCCGGACGGCTGAACGTCTTCGAGCTCGACGGTTACCGGGTCATCGTGGACTACGCCCACAACCCGCCGGCCATCGCCGCCCTGGGCGAGTTCGTCGACGCGCTGAGCAGACCGACCGCCGGCGGCAGACAGGGCCTGGTGACCGGGGAGCGGATCGGCGTCATCGCCACCGCCGGCGACCGTCGCGACGAGGACATCCGCGACGTGGGCCGGACGGCGGCCCGCTACTTCGACCGGATCGTGATCCGCGAGGACCGGAACACCCGTGGACGGGAGCGGGGCGCCACCGCCGCCCTGGTCGAGACGGGCGTCCGCGCGGCCATGCAGGAGGGTGCCCGGGTACGCGAGGTGGAGACGATCCTCGACGAGCTGACCGCCACGCGTCACGCCCTCGACGGCGGGCGTCCCGGCGACGTGGTCGTCCTGTGCGTGGACTACGCGAACGAGGTCTGGAAGGAGCTCCAGCGACGGCAGCACGGCGGGTCGAGCGCCGGGGAGGGGCAGGGAAGCCTGCGAGCCGTGACAGAGATCGCCGCGTCGACCAGCGAGCTGGAGATCTAGCGCCTGCCGGAGCGCTCCGGCACGAGCTGCCGGAGACGCTCCGCGCCCACCGGCCGCCAGCCCTCGCTCGCCAGCCACGAGAAGATCTGCTCGCGCTCGGCGTGGCTCATCACCGCCACCAGGTCGCCGGTGCGGCTGCGCGCCAGCAGCGCCCGCAGCGCGTCCAGCTCGGTGGGGTGGGCCTCGACCGGCTTCCGACGCCCCGCCTCGGCGGCGCCAGCGCGGAACAGCACCTCCATCTCCCCGACGCTGCGCCCGCGCAGGTAGTGCTCCTTGTGGCAGATCACGAGGTCGTCCGCCTCGGCGGCCACCGCCCCCATGCGGCGCAGCATCTCGTCCGATCGATCGCCGGCGGTGCCCAGCGCGAGCCGGAGCCTCCCGCCGGCGACGAGCGCGCGTCCCACCTCGAGCAGCCCCCGCAGCCCCGCCTCGTTGTGCGCGAAATCGACCAGCGCCAGCACGCCGCCGCGCTCGTAGAGGTTGAGGCGCCCCGGGTTTCCGGCTCGGTCGGCCGCGAAGCTGCGCAGCCCGGCGCGGATGTGGCGGGGGGCGATGCCGAGCGCATCCGCGGCGGCCGCCGCGGCGAGGACGTTGGCGACGTTGAAGCGCGACAGGCCCGCGACCGTGACCGGCGGCTCCTCGACGGTGACCAGGCGGAGCCGCCGCCTCCCCGCCCGCCGCAGCACCAGCCGCCCTCGCTCGACCACCGCCGCCCTGCCGCCGCGCGCCAGCGCCTCCTCGACCGCGGGCGACCCGGGATCGAGGCTGAACGCGTACCACCCCGCCCGCGTCTGCCGCCGCATCTCCCACACCAGCGGATCCTCGCCGTTCAGCACCGCCCATCCGTCGCGGCGGGTGATGCGCACGACCGCCGCCTTCACCTCGGCCAGCTCCTCGAGCGTGTCGATCCCCTGCAGCCCGAGGTGGTCGGCCGACACGTTGGTGACCACCCCGACCTGGTTCGACCGGTAGCCGATGCCGCGCAGCAGGATGCCGCCGCGGGCCGTCTCCAGCACCGCCAGCTCGACGCCGGGCTCGGCCAGCACCCGCCCGGCGCCCCCGAAGCCGGTCCAGTCGCCGGCCTCCACCAGCTCACCGCCGATGAAGATGCCGTCCGAGTTCGTCATCCCGACCCGCCTGCCCGCGGCGGTGGCGATGTGGGCCAGCAGCCTGGTGACGGTGCTCTTCCCGTTGGTGCCGGTGATCGCCACCACCGGGATCCGCGGCTGCGCCAGGCCCGACAGCGGGCCTGGCGCCACGCTGCGCAGCTGAGCGAGCTCGGCAGCGTGGGGCCGCACCCCCAGCGCGACCCTGGCACCCGCCGCGGCCACGGCCTGGTCGAGCGTCCGCCGCCGCCATGGCAGGGCGACCGCGGCCCGGCGCCGATCGACCGAGACGCGGAGGGTGGAAGGAGGCTCCGGGTGGCCGAGGTCGCGGTGCAGGCGGCGGATCGCGTCGGCCGCGGCACCGGCGGCTCGCTCCGAGGCTCCCGGCTCGTCGGATCGGAACTCGAGCTTGACCGCCGGGCGGGTGAAGAACCGGTTCGGCCCCTCGAGGACCCGCAGCTCGAGCAGCTCCACGCCGTCGGCGGAGGGGCGCTCGGGGTCCGCGGAGCGGAGCTCCGTCGGCATGGCCGGCAGTATACTGGCGCGCCGATGCCCCACCCCCCGGCGCACGCGCCGACCACCGAGCAGCTGGCGCGCGCGGTCGACGCCGGCATCGGCGGCTACCGCGACGAGCTGACGGAGCTGGTGGCGATCGACTCCGGCTCGTACACCGCCGACGGCGTGAACCGCGTGGCGGACCGCTGCGCCGCGGCCCTGGAGAAGATCGGCGCGCGGGTTGAGCGGATCGCCCACCGCCCGGAGCCCGGTCGCCCGCGCCTCGGCGACCTGCTGGTGGCGAGGCTGGCGGGGAGCGGCCCGCGGCTGCTGCTCATCGGCCACATGGACACCGTCTTCGACCCGGGCACGGCTGCCGAGCGCCCGTTCGCCGTCGATGGGGACCGCGCGAACGGTCCAGGAGTGAGCGACATGAAGGGCGGCCTCCTGGCCGGCATCCATGCCCTGGCAGCGCTGCGAGAAGCGGGGGCGAGCCCCAACGCGACGGTCGTCTTCAACCCCGACGAGGAGATCGGCTCGCCCTTCAGCACGCCGATCATCCAACGCCTGGCCCCCGGTCACGACGCGGTCCTGGTGCTCGAGTGCGCCCGCGCCAGCGGCGACATCGTGAGCGCCAGGAAGGGGGTCGCCGACTACGAGGTCGAGATCACCGGCCGCGCCGCGCACGCGGGCGTGGAGCCGGAGAAGGGCCGCAGCGCCATCGTCGAGGCCGCGCACCAGGTGCTGGCCATCACCGCGCTCAGCGGTGCCTGGCCGAGCGTGACCGCCAACGTCGGTGTGATCGACGGCGGGACCCGCCCCAACGTCGTCGCGGCCGGCTGCCGGCTGCAGGTCGACGTCCGGGCGGCGAGCACGGACGAGTTCGCGGCGGCGACGGGCGAGCTGGAGCGGCTCGTCCGCACGCCGACCGTGGAGGGCACCGCCGCCGAGCTGCGGCGGGTCGCCCACCACCCGCCCATGGAGAAGAGCCCCGGCACCGCGCGCCTCGCGGCGCTGGCCATCGACATCGCCGCCGAGCTCGGCTTCGAGCTGCGCGACGCCGCCACCGGCGGCGCCAGCGACGCGAACACGACCGCGGCCCTGGGCATCCCGACCCTCGACGGCCTGGGGCCGATCGGCGGCGACGACCACTCGCCGTCAGAGTGGCTCGACCTGGGAAGCGTGGGGCCCAGGACGACGCTGCTGGCGGCGCTCATCGTCCGCGCCGGCGAGGCGCTGTAGCTCCCCGGGCAGCGTACGTGCCCCCGGCGAGGGGGCGTGTAGAATCAGGGTTCCCGTGAGCGACGACTTCCGCCACCGCACCCGTCTCGAGGTGCGCTTCCGCGACATCGACGCGTTCCGGCACGTGAACAACGCGGCCTTCTTCACCTACCTCGAGCAGGCCCGCGTCCGCTACCTGATCGACGTGCTGAAGGTCGAGGCCGTCGAGCGCCTCCCGCTCATCCTGGCCGGAGTGCAGATCGACTTCCGCTCGCCGATCCTGTTCGGGCAGGAGGTGGAGATCGGGACGCGCGTCGACTGGATCGGCAACTCCAGCTTCAGCATGTCGCACGGCATGACTGCCGATGGGCGGCCCGTGGCCGAGGCCCGAACCGTGCTGGTGTCGTACGACTACCAGACCGAGCGCCCGATCCGGGTGCCAGACGCCTGGCGCGAGGCGTTCACCGCCTGGGAGGGGCGAGACCTGAAGCGCCCCGAGCCGGCCGCCGCGGCCGCCGCGACGTGAACCAAACCCAGCTACGACGAGAGGCATGAGCGAACAGCAGCGATTCGACCTTCTGATCCTCGGCGGCGGAATGAGCTACGTGGGAGCCATCCGCGCCGCCCAGCTCGGAATGAAGGTGGCGGTCGTCGAGCGTGACCGGCTCGGCGGGACCTGCCTGAACCGCGGCTGCATCCCGTCCAAGGCGCTGCTCGAGACCGCTTACCTGCTCCACCGGGTCACCGAGCAGGGCGCCGAGTTCGGCCTGGCCGGCAACCAGGGCGTGAGCCTGGACTACCCCGCGCTCGGCAAGCGGCGCGACGCCGTGGTCGAGAAGCACGTCAAGGGTGTCGAGTTTCTGTTCAAGAAGAACCAGGTGAGCGTCCTGCACGGCAACGGCACCGCCACCGGGCCGACCAGCGTGCGCGTGAGCGGCGGAGAGTCGGGCGACCTCGAGGTGAGCGGCACGGACCTGATCCTGGCCACCGGATCGGCGCCCCGGTCGCTGCCGGGGATCGAGCCCGACGGCGAGCGGATCATCACCAGCGACGAGGCGCTGGCGCGCAACGACGTCCCCGGCTCGGTGACGATCATCGGCGCCGGCGCCATTGGCGTCGAGTGGGCCAGCATGTACCGGGACTTCGGATCCGAGGTCACGCTGGTCGAGTTCATGGACCGGGTGGTGCCGCTCGAGGATCCCGACGTCAGCAAGGAGCTGAATCGCATCTTCCGCAAGCGGGGGGTCGAGATCCGCACCTCGTCCACCGTCGACCCCGGCTCCATCGAGCGGACCGGGAGCGGCCTGAAGTTCGCCATCACCGACAAGGACGGCGGCAACCGGGCCGAGGTCGAGTCCGACCTGCTGCTGGTGGCGGTCGGGCGCAGACCGCTGACCGATGACATCGGCCTCGACAGGATCCCGGGGCTCAACCTCGAGCGCGGCTACGTCCAGGTCGACGGCCACATGCGCACCGGAGTCGACCACGTCTACGCCATCGGCGACATCGTGCCCGGCTTCCAGCTCGCGCACGTCGCCAGCCACGAGGCCGTGGTGGCGGTCGAGACGATCGCCGGCCACCAGCCCGAGCCGGTGCGGATGGAGCTGATGCCGCGGGTCACCTTCTGCCGACCCGAGATCGCGAGCGTGGGCTGGACCGAGGCCGAGGCGAAGGAGCGCGGCCATGTGGTGAAGAGCGGCCAGTTCCCGTTCCGCGCGCTCGGCAAGGCGACCATCGTCGGCGAGGTCGACGGCTTCGCCAAGCTGGTCGCCGATGCGGAGACCGGCCTGCTGCTGGGCGCGCACATCATCGGCCCCCACGCCGGCGACCTGCTGGCCGAACCCACCTTCGCCCGCCTGGTGGAGGGGACCACGGCCGAGATCGCGATGAACGTCCACGCCCACCCGACCCTGACGGAGGTGCTCGCCGAGGCGGCGCTGGCGGTCGACGGGGCGCCCATCCACGTCTAGCAGACCACGGGAGGAGTGCGAGTGACAGAGGCCAAGACGGCGCCGAACGCACGCCACGCCGAGCTCGGTCTGTCCGACGACGACGTCCTGGCGATGTACCGCCAGATGCTCCTGGCCCGGGGCGTGGACGAGCGGATGTGGCTCCTCCAGCGCGCCGGCAAGATCGCCTTCATCATCAGCTGCCAGGGACACGAGGGGGCGCAGGTCGGCATCACCTGGCCGATGCGCCGCAACCAGGACTGGATGGCGCCCTTCTACCGCTCCATCGCCGCCACCATGACCTTCGGCATGAGCGCCGAGGACATCATCACCGCCCACCTCGCCAAGGGCGACGACGTCTCCTCGGGTGGCCGCCAGATGCCCGGCCACTACGGCGGCGCACCGTTCAACATCATCAGCGTCAGCTCGCCGGTCGGCACCCAGGTGCTGCACGCGGTGGGGATCGCCATGGGCGCCTGGGTGAAAGGCGACGACGTGGTGGCGGTCACCTACTTCGGCGAGGGCACCGCCAGCCAGGGGGAGATCCACGAGGCGATGAACTTCGCCGGCGTCCACAGGCTGCCGGTGCTCTTCGTGTGCGAGAACAACGGCTACGCCATCAGCGTCCCGCTCGCCAAGCAGGTGGCCGGCGGCAGCGTGGCCGCCCGGGCCGCGGGCTACGGCATGCCGGGGGTCGAGGTCGACGGCGCCGACGTGCTGGGCTGCTACGCGGCCGCCAGGGAGGCCCACGAGCGAGCCCGGCGGGGCGAGGGCCCGACCCTGATCGAGGCGCACGTGGTGCGGCTCACCAGCCACTCCTCCGACGACGACCAGCGTCGCTACCGCGATCCGGCCGAGGTCGAGGGCCTGAAGGAGAAGGACCCGCTTGTCGCGTTCGGGCGACAGCTGCGCGAGATGGGCCTGCTGACCGACGAGACCGAGGAGCGGATGCGGACCGAGGTGAAGGCGGAGGTCAACGACGCGAACAAGCGGGCCGAGGCGCGCCCCGAACCGGACCCGGCCAACACGCTGCGCCACGTCTACGCCGAGGACGCCGACACCACCGTCCCCGGCCGCGGACTCCAGAAGGAGGCCTGACGATGGCCGAGATGAACATCCTCGAGGCGATCCGGAGCGCCCTCGACGAGGAGATGGAGCGCGACGAGCGGGTGATGGTGCTGGGAGAGGACGTCGGCAAGAAGGGCGGCGTGTTCGGCGTCACCGAGGGCCTCTTCGCGAAGTACGGGGAGAAGCGAGTCCTCGACACGCCGCTGACCGAGGCGATGATCGCCGGCGCCGCCGCCGGCGCCGCCATGTACGGGCTGCGCCCGGTGGCGGAGATGCAGTTCGCGGACTTCGTCTACCCGGCCTTCAACCAGATCGTCAGCGAGATCAGCCGCATGCGCTACCGCTCCAACGGCACCTTCGGCGTGCCCTTGGTGATCCGCATGCCGTACGGCGGCGGCGTGCATGGAGCGCTCTACCACTCGCAGTCCAATGAGACCTACTTCACCTCGACCGTCGGCCTGAAGGTCGTCGCGCCGGGCACGCCGGCCGACGCCAAGGGGCTGCTGGCAGCCTCGATCCGCGACCCCGACCCGGTGATGTTCTTCGAGCACAAGAAGACCTACCGGCTCTTCAAGGCCGAGGTGCCGGACGGGGAGCAGCTGGTGCCGATCGGCCCGGCGTCCGTCGCGCGAGAGGGCAAGGACCTGTCGATCTTCTGCTACGGCTACATGCGCTTCTGCGCCCTCGAGGCGGCTGAGACGCTCAGCGCTGAGGACGGGATCGAGGCCGAGGTGGTGGACCTGCGGACACTGCGTCCGCTCGACGAGGGGACGATCCTCGGATCGGTGGAGAAGACGGCCAAGGCGCTGGTGGTGCACGAGGCGAACGGGTTCGGCGGCTTCGGCGCGGAGGTTGCTGCACTGATCGCCGAGCGGGGCTTCGAGCACCTCGACGGGCCGGTGATACGGCTGACCGGGCCTGAGGTGCCCGGAGTGCCTTTCCAGCACGAGCTGGAGGACTGGTTCATGATCAGCCCGGAGAAGATCGTCGCCGCCGCCCGTCGGCTGGCTGCGTACTGACAGCGAGGGAGGCGAATGACCACCATCAAGATGCCGCAGCTCGGCGAGTCGGTCACGGAGGGACCGATCGAGCGCTGGCTGGTCAAGGAAGGCGACACCGTCGAGCAGTACGACCCCCTGTTCGAGGTGGTCACCGACAAGGTGAACGCCGAGGTTCCCTCGGAGGTGGCGGGCAAGGTGACCAAGATCCTGGTCCCCGACGGTGAGACAGTGAAGGTCGGGACCCCGTTGGCCGAGGTCGAGGCCGCCGGGGAGGAGGCCGGCGAGCAGGCCCCGGCGCCGGCAGAGGGCGCCGCCCCGGCCGAGGGCGCCGCCCCGGCCGAGGAGGCCGCCGGCGGCGACGAGGCCGCGCCCGCCGAGGAGGCCGCGCCGAAGGCCGAGGCCGCCACGCCGGGCCAGCCAGAGATGCCCGCGCAGCCGGC
>CAYXZN010000011.1:0-20619 GCA_964469325.1 uncultured Steroidobacteraceae bacterium | reverse complement strand
CGCCCCGTGTTGCCAGGACGAGCATGAACCACCCACGGATCAGTCAGGAGAACCAGAAAACACCCTCCGGTCGGGTGGTACCAGTCGCCGGGTCATGAGCCCGTTCGGCTTCCTCCACCAAGTGACGTCCAAGCCGGTTCTGTGCCGTTGCGTACACGGAATCCCTGGCTGTCGTGACGGCTGGCGTCGTCCCGTGTCGGCCTGTCGTGTGACGTTCGTGAGCGAACCGTGAGCGAACAGGCCATCATCCCGGGTTCTCGACCAGCTCGATCCACACCGGATCTCCGGCGCTTGAGCTAACCGAGCGTCCGCGGTGACGAGCGGGCAGTCCAACGCCTCCGCCAGTGCGACGTAGGCGGCGTCGTAGACCGTCACGTTGTCACGCAGCTCGTAGGCGCGCCACATCAACCGCAAGGTGGGATACCCGTCGATCGCCAACTCTTCGAGGTCACGCACCGATGAGGCGAACCGGCGCGCCGGCAGCGTGCCGGCCAACCAGCGCTTACGCAGTACCGCCACCGTCTCGACATCCACCCCGGCGGCACTGACATGGCCACGCTGACCGATCTCGTCGCGGGCGAGGTCGCCGGCCTCGTCATCTGCGATGGCGTTGGCCAGCACGGACGCATCGACCACGATCACCGACCGGCCACGCGCCGTCGTTTCGCTGACCCTGTTGCCCTTCGCCGTGCGGGTCGGGATTCGCTCACCGGGGTGCCCAATCGTCGTGGTGAGTCCTCGATCAAGCTCCGCAAATGCGGGATGGAGCAGCTCAGCGATCGGCGTGCAGTGGGCGCGCAGCACGAGCGGTGGTGCAGCGCGGATCTACAGAGTGTTGACTCGGTCGTCCTCCTTATGCTTCCTAAGAGTCGGGGCTGGTTCGCTCACTTCTATGTAGGGGATGCCAGTGACAAGCCCGGCGGGCAATGGTTGGCGATCTGTTAAGGGCTTCAACCGAACCGCCTCCGCGGGAATCGCGGGTGCAGCGTGAGTGCCACCGCAGGGGCGTGGGGCGCGTCGCCGACCATCATCCCGGTCCCGTCCGCCACCATCTCAGACTCGGGTGGCCGCACCATCACCGACACGCGCGGCCTGTTCGTCATCCACGCCGTTGTCCTCCACACCGGCAAGGTGCTCTGGTTCTGCGGCCACGTCGAGGACGCCCACTACCCGCTCCTGAGCTACGTCTTCGACCCGGCCAACCCCGGCGCCACGCTCACGCCTATCCCCTTCCCGGCGCTCAACCCGGCGTGGGCGGGCGGGGTGCCGCCCGTGGGCCACGGCGGGCCGTCTCACGCCGACCTGTTCTGCAGCCACTACGTGCAGCTCCCCGACGGTCGGGTGATGCTCGTCGGCGGCTCCGATCCCAACTTCGGCGACACCGGGTTTCCCGCCGCCCCGGCGGTCGGCAGCCAAGGAGCCAAGTACATCTTCATCTTCGACCCAATCGCGAACAGTGGGGCGGGGGAGTGGACCTATGCGATGAACGGCGCCTCCATGCTGGAGCTGGACCAAGGGCGCTGGTATCCCACGGCCGTCCTGCTCGGCGACGGCAGTGTGCTGGTGGCGTCCGGCCGGCGCGAGCAGCCGGCCGGGGTGGTGCCCCCGGGGATTGCCGACCAGACCGAGCTGCTGCGCGCCAGCGGCGTCAACTGGAACAAGGACAACCTGGGCGCCTCCGTCCTCCTCCCCATCTACCCCGGATTGCACCTCTCACCCGAGCCGCCCAACGCCACACGCGTGGCCCGCGTCTACTACACCCACACCACGTGGGGCCAGGAGACAGCTTCCCCCGCCAACACGCTCTTCATGGATGTCCCCACCGCCGCTGCTCCGACGGCGACGTGGCAGAGCGCCGGGATTGCACCCGCCACGACCGAGCGGGAAGAGGGCATGAGCGTCCTGCTCCCCCCAGCGAACGACGGCAAGGTACTGCTGTTCGGCGGGTCGATCGCCATAGACGGCGCCGGCAACCCGGTGGTGCAGACGGGCGCAAACATCGCTGGCATCCACCCGAACAACGACGGCCGCAAGGCCCAGGTGCTGAACATGCTCCCGGCCGGTAGCCCCAGCTGGGAGACGGAGTTCAACCTGCAAGAGCCCCGCATCAACGGCCACGCCGTCATTCTGCCCGACTACACCGTGCTCATCCTCGGCGGGCATGACACCTATAAGTGGACGTCCACCGCAGGCAACTTCGCGGGAGCGGGCGCCGGCCCGCTACCGACGACACCGTCGAACGACTGCGAGATCTACGACCCGGCCAGCAACACGTCGCGCGTCGTTGATGCCCTGAAGCAGCCCCGCATGTATCACTCGGCCGCGGTGCTGCTCCCCGACGGTCGCGTGCTGGCGGCGGGAGGTGCCGATCCCAACGACGTCGAGCCCAACGTCACCTACCCGACCACGCCAGCCCCCGGGTGGGAAGGCCCCAAATACACAACGATTGCGCTGAACCGTAAGGACTATGAGATCTACCAGCCTCCTTACCTGTTCTACGCCGGTACGAGGCCCACGATCAGCAGCGTGTCCGCGACCCAGGTCTACTACGACCGCTCCTTTACCGTCGAGACGCCGCAGGCGGCCGCCATCACCAAAGTGGCTCTGATGCGCCCAGGGGCGCCGACCCACCACACCGACAGCGAACAGCGGCTCGTCGACATGCAGTTCGTGCGCGGCGGGAACGAGCTCACGGTCACCGTCCCTAACAACTCGAACCTGCTGCCACCCGGCTACTACATGCTGTTCATCCTCGACGAGCCGAACGTGAGCGGCACCCCCCGGCTGCGCCCCTCCGAGGCCGAATGGGTGCAGGTGACGGTGGCTCCGCCGGCGCCGCCCGCCCCCTCAGGCAGTAGCAAGTTCTGCGTCGTCGTCACGGCCGCCGTAGGGGAACCAGCGCCCGAGGTGGCGTTCCTCACCGACCTGCGGGCCCAGCTTGCCGCCGCCAGCCCGGAAGGAACGCGCTTTGTGCAGGCGGTCAACGCGGTCTACTACCCGGTCGGCACCCCGCTCGCTCGCCGCATGACGCAGGACGACGCCCTCCGTCGGGCTGTGCACACGGTGCTTGTGAAGCCGGCCTACCGGGCGATCCGGGCCGCCTCTCGCGTCGCCGACCCCCAGACCCGGCTGGGCGCCGCCGCCCTCATGGCGCTGCTCACCGCCGAGGCGATCATCGGGCTGCTGCTGCTCCCGGTGCTCCTGCCGCTCGTGCTGGCCGTGAAGCTCGCCGGAGGGGACGATGCCGGGTAACGAACAGGGCACCCTCGAACTCATCGCCCAGGGCCTGGCCAACGCCGTCAGCCCGCTCGTGCAGCGGCTGGAGCGCGGCGGCTCCAAGTTGCTCATCGCCCAGCTCGGCATCGACCTGCCCTCCGGGTCGGCAGCGCTCAATGAGGCCCTCGACACACTCATGCGCGCCGGCGAAGTCCTCCCCGACGTCTCCGACGAACTCATCGCCCGGATCGAAGCTGGGGACACGTTGGAGATGGGGGTGAAGGCGGCCGAGGTCGTCCAACAGGTGGTGGCGCTCACGACCACTATCGACACGCTCGTGGACGAGATCGAGAACCTGAGCGTCCCCGGCCTCACCCCAGCCGAGGTGGCGGCGTTCGTCGCCGACATCCCGGAGCGCCTGGTGCCGATGCTGATCCACGAGCACCTCCAGGGCCGAGCGACCCACAGCATCCTCTCGTTGCTGGGCCTCCTCGAGGAAGTCCGGGAGAACGTCGGCGCGCCCCAGATCCAGCTCCTCGAATACAAGCGCAAGGCGTTGCGGTTCGATCGGCTGGGGACCGCGCTCACCGACCCCGAGCAGCTCCTCGAAGATCTGTACGGCTGGGGCTCCGGTGCGGTCGACGGCAACCTGCTCCTGGAGCGCATCTACGCGTTGTTGCGCAACGCCAACATCCCCGTGGCGCGCCGGCTCCTCCCCGACGGCCGGGTGGCGATGGAGTTCTTGCCGCTGGCGATCCAGCCCACGACGGGTGTCACGCCCCCGGGCCTTGAGGCACTGCTCAACCTGGATGTGTCCGAAGGCGTCGACTTCTCCGTGGACATCGTCCCCGGCCTGACGTTCCTGTATGAGGCCACCGGAAGCGTCGAAGCGCGAACCGGCATCCAGATCCTCCCCCCGGCCGAGCTGCGGCTCATCCCCCCTAGCGGCAAGGTGCAGGGCGACATCAAGATCGGGTTGGGCGTCGGGCGCTCCACGCCGGGCGAGCTGCTCACCCTGCTAGGCGTGGCCGGCGGCTCGGGGCTCTTCGCCGAGCGCATCAGCGGCCTCCTCGTCGCCGGCTTCACCTGGGATCCGGTAGCCGGAGAAGCCGTCGGGGAGCTGGGCTTCGAGGGTCGCGTCGACGGCGGCAAGCTGCGCATCTCCGCCGACGGAGCAGACGGGTTCCTCGCCGACGTGCTCTCGGGCATCGCCATGGAGGCCGACTTCGACCTCGGCTTCGGATGGACCTCCGGCGGCGGGGTGTTCTTCGACGGCAGCGCCGCGCTGATCATCCAGCTCCCGGCCCACATCGACCTGGGCCCGGTCAAGCTCAGCGCCATCACGTTCACGGTGGGCCTGGACGGCGCCAGCTTCCCCATCGACCTGGCCCTCGACATCCACCTGTCGCTCGGCCCGATCTCGGCGGTGGTGGAGCAGATCGGTGCCAGCATCGACATCGCCTTCGCGCAGGACGGCAAGGGCAACGCCGGACCACTCGACATCGCGTTCTCGTTCAAGCCTCCGGCCGGCGCCGGACTGGCGATCGACGCCGGCGTGGTGAAGGGCGGCGGCTATCTGTTCTTCGACCCGGACAACGGCGAGTACGCCGGGGCGCTGGAGCTGGACCTGGCCGGCATCGTAACGGTCAAGGCGATCGCGCTCATCACCACCCGCATGCCCGACGGCACCGAGGGCTTCTCGCTGCTGGTGGTCATAACCGCCGAGTTCGGCAACGGCATCCAGCTCGGCTTCGGGTTCACCCTGCTCGGCGTCGGCGGGATCCTGGGGCTCCACCGCACGATGGCGCTCGAGGCCCTCGTCCAGGGCGTGGCGTCCGGGTCGATCGACAACGTGATGTTCCCGGCCAACGTCATCGAGAACGCCCCCCGCATCATCAGCGACCTGAAGGCCTACTTCCCCGTCCGCCAGGATCGTTTCCTGACCGGGCCGCTCGCCAAGCTCGGGTGGGGTACGCCGACCCTCGTTTCGCTGTCGCTGGGCGTCGTCATCGAGATCCCCGGCAACATCGCCATCCTCGGCGTCCTGAAGGTGGCGCTGCCCGACGAAGACGCTGCCTTGCTGGTGCTCCAAGTGAGCTTCATCGGGGCGATCGAGTTCGACAAGGAGCGCGCCTGGTTCTTCGCATCGCTGTTTGACTCCCGCGTCCTGTTCATGACCATCGAAGGCGACATGGGGCTGCTCATCGGCTGGGGCAGCGACGCCAACTTCGTGGTCTCGGTAGGTGGCTTCCATCCGAGCTACCAACCGCCGCCCCTGCCGTTCCCGGTGCCCCGCCGGGTCTCGGTGGTGATCCTCAACCAGCCGTTCGGGCGGATACGGGCAGAGGGTTACTTCGCAGTCACGTCCAACACTGCGCAGTTCGGCGCCGGCATCGAGATCTTGTTCGGCTTCAGCGGCGCCTCAGTCGAGGGCCGGCTCAACTTCGACGCGCTGTTCCAGTTCTCGCCCTTCTACTTCATCATCCAGATCTCCGGGTCGCTGTCGCTCAAGGCGGCCGGGCTCGACCTGCTCAGCGTGCGCCTCAGGTTCACCCTCGAAGGCCCGACCCCGTGGCGGGCCAAGGGGCGGGGCAAGGTCAAGCTGCTGTTCTTCTCGATCTCCGCCAACTTCGACTTCACCTGGGGCGAGTCGCAGGACACCTCGCTGCCGCCCATCGACGTGATGCCGCTGCTGGAGGCCGAGTTCGCCAAGGACGAGAACTGGACGGCGGAGCTGCCGGCCTCCCACCAGCTCTCGGTGTCGCTGCGAGAGCTTCCCGAATCCGACGCCCTGGTGCTGCACCCTGTCGGCTCGCTGCGGGTGACCCAGCGGGCGGTGCCGCTCGACATCACCATCGACAAGGTCGGCAACCGCTCCGCCGCCGACGTCCGCAAGGTATCTCTGGCCCCGGCCGGCGGCGACTTCGTGAAGGTCGCCGACGTCGACGAATCCTTCGCTTCCGGCCAGTTCCTCGACCTCGACGCCAAGGACAAGCTGTCCCGCAAGGGGTACGAGACCGAGCACGGCGGACTCGACCTCAACACCGGCGGCGACGACCTGGAGCTGAGCCTGGCCGCCGCCCGCACCGTCCGCTACGAGCTGACGATCATCGACACCCGGCGCCGCGGCAGCGTGCTCAACTTCGTCGGCATCTCCGACCGGCTCTTCGACCTGTTCCTCGGTCGCAACGCCGCCGCCCGCTCACCGCTGTCGTTCGCCACCAAGGCGAAGCTCGAGCCGTTCGCCGAGAAGATCGAGGTGCGCCCCGGCGGGTACACGGTCGCCAGCACCGCCACCAACCAAGCCGTCGCCGCTGACGCCGCCTACTTCACGAGCGCCGCCCAAGCCGAGGAGTATCTCGCCGGCCGCCTGGGCGCCGACCCGGCACTTGCCGGGACGATGCATGTGGTCGAGTCGTTCGAGGCGGTAGCCCCATGAGCCTCGGCACGTACTCGTTCATCCCCTGGGTCCGCCTGGGGATCGCCAACCGGGTGCAGCCGCCGGCGGCCGGTGCCCACCGGACCGAGGTGGCGGTCCGGCTCACCCTCAGCGGCACCGGCGGCGACACCGACCTCACCGCGCCGGTCGAGCGCGATGTCGAGCTGTTCGGTCCCGGCGACGTGGTGGGCATCGACTCGAAGGCGATCATCAAGGTGGAGCCCCAGCCGTGGATCACCAGCTTCGAGCCCAACTATCTGCCGTACGTGGACTTCTACGACGAGGATTTCCCGTGGCGCTACACCCCGGCCCCGCCCGCGGGCCACCGCCTGACTCCCTGGATCTCCCTCGCCGTGCTCACCGAAGACGAATTCGCCAACGCCACCGACGTGGCGGGGCGGCCGCTGCCGATGATCCAGATCGCCGACCCGGACAACGTCCTGCCGCCACCGGAGAACCTGTGGGCGTGGGCGCACGTCCACGTCAACCGCCGCGTGAGCGATCCGGTGGCCGGCGACCCCGTCAACGCCGGCTCGGTGCTCAGCACCAGCGCCTCCGCCGTGGCCTCGCGCCTCAGCGGCGTGCTCGCCGAGAACCCGGACCTGGCGTACGCCCGAGTCCTGTCGCCGCGCAAGCTGACCCCCGACACCGGCTACCACGCATTCCTGATCCCGGCGTTCGAGTCCGGCCGCCTCGCCGGGCTCGGTCTCGACCCGACGGCGACGCCGGAGGCGCTCTTCCCCTCGTTCGGCCGTCCCTACCCCGCCGGCGTAAAGCCCAAGGGTGGCCTGTTCCCGATCTACTACCGGTGGTTCTTCCGCACCGGCGCCCGCGGCGACTTCGAGTACCTGGTACGGCTGCTGGAGCCGCGGATGGCCGATTCGCGGATCGGGCGCCGCGACGTGGACGTCATGCGCCCCGGCACCAACCTGCCTCCCATCGACGACGCCGCGTTGCGCGGCGTCCTGCGGCTCGGCGGCGCGCTCCAGGTGCCGGTCGACACACTGCCACCCGACGAACTCACCGCCCACCAGACGTACGACCAGTGGGCCTCGCCCTACCCGCATCCCTTCCAGGTCGACCTCAGCCGGCTCGTCAACCTGCGCGACGACTACGCCCAGGCCGCCGACGCCACAGCAGCCCACGCCGATTCCGGGCTCACCATCGAGCACGAAGGAGTCGTCGATCAAGATCCGGTCATCACTCCGCCGATCTACGGCCGCTGGCACGCCCGCGTCGAGCGCCTTCTCGACGAGCGCGACGGCTCACCGGTCGCCAACCGGGAGAACTGGCTCCACGACCTCAATCTCGATCCCCGGTACCGCATGGCCGCCGGCTTCGGCACCGAGGTGGTCCAGGTCAACCAGGAGGACTACATGGCGGCCGCGTGGCGGCAGGTGGGCGACGTGCTGGCCGCCAACCGTCGGCTCCGGCTCTCCCAGCACGCCCACGTCGCCACCGCCGTGTGGCACACGGCCCACCTGGCCCCCACGGTGGAGGCCGCGGCGGGCCACGGCCTCCAACTCATGGCGCCGGTCGCCGCCCGCGTTCTGGTAGATGGTGCTGCCGCCCGCCACACCCTCGACCAGAGCGTGGTGCCCCCCGCTCTCGTCACGGCGCCGTTCCGGCGCGCAAGCCGGCCCCGAGGCCGAACGCTGAAGCGCCTGACCCGCGACCACGAGCTGCCGGCCGACGACATCGTCACGCGGGTGAGCCGCGGCGAAGTGGAGCCGGTCCCGCCAAAGCAGGATCCCTCCGACGTGCTCACCCCAACCGAGGTCGGCGACGCCGTGACGCCGGACCCCGGCGGCGAGCCGGGAGCCCGCCGGCTGCTCCGCTGGGTGCTGCTTGTCCTGCTGGTCGTCCTCGGCATCGCCGCGCTCCTGCTCCTGTCGCCAGTGGTGGCGCTCGTCGCGCTCGTGGTGCTCGTCGTGGTCGGCTTCGCGGCGTGGCGGGCGACGGAGCCCGTGGAGCCGCCCCGGATAGTGGGGGCGGGAGAGGAGCCGGTCACTCCCGCCGACATCGATGCCCTGCCCTCCAGCCCGGACTTCCGCATCATCACGCTCGGAGATCCCTTCCGCCCGACGCTCGTCGACCGGCCCGGCCAAGACAGCGCCGAGGGGCGGCGCCTCAAGGTCGCAGTGGCGCAGATGAACGCAATGGTGTCGGCCAGCCTGGAGGTGTCGGCGGTGGCGGATCCCGTCCCGATCGACATCGCTGCGTTCACCGGGGCCGTGCTCGCCGCCGTCGAGCCGCGGGCGACGTTCACCGCCCGCCTCGCCGGCACGGTGCTGCTGCCCGCTCGGATCGTCGCCGACCTGGTGGAGACCTTCGCTCCGATCAAGGCCTACCCGGTGATCGATCTGCCGATGTACGAGCCGCTGGTCGACCTCTCCGACGAGCACTTCGTTCCCGGCCTCCAGTACGTCGGGCAGAACACGATCTCACTGCTGGAGACGAACCAGCCGTTCATCGAGGCGTACATGGTGGGCGTCAACCACGAGATGAACCGGGAGCTCATGTGGCGGGAGTTCCCAACCGAACTGCGGGGAACGCCATGCCGCCAGTTCTGGGACGCGAGCGGCGTCCTCGACGTCGACGGCCGCGATCCGGAGACCCTGCGCGAGGAGCTGCGCGACATCCCACCGATACACCTGTGGCCGCGCGCCTCCGATCTCGGCGACCACGACCATCGGGACCGGGGCGGCGAGGCCGAGAACGAGCTCGTGCTGGTCATACGCGGCGAGCTGCTGAAGCGCTACCCCAACGCGGTGATCTATGCCCAGCGGGCCCGCTGGCAGCGCGCCGAGAGCGGCGAGATCCTCCAGTTCGAAGAGCGCCGGCTGGTCGACCTCACTCCCGCAGAGGAGGAGGAGCCGCCTCCGGACAAGCTCAAGACCCCGCTCTACGAGGCGAAGGTCGATCCGGACATCTACTTCTTCGGATTCGACCTGACGGCGCTGGATGCCAGGGGCGGCACCGGCGAGGACGACGACGATCCCGGCTGGTTCTTCGTCATCAAGGAGCGCCCCGGTGAGCCCCGTTTCGGCCTCGACGTCGACAGCGCCGGAGGCGGCCTCGCCAACTGGAGCGACCTGGCCTGGCCGGACGCGCTGCCCGGCCCGGGCGACCACCAGTTCCTCTCCCCGGTCCAATCCTTCTCCCTCAACGAACCGGCCGACACCGACGAGCGCCACCCGCAATGGGCCGAGGACCAGCACGTGCCGTGGACGCCAGCCACCAACGCAGCCAATCTCGCCTACATCCTCTACCAGGTGCCGGTCATGGTCGCCGTGCACGCCGCCGAGATGCTCCCGAAGGAGGGCTGACTGGTGCCTGATCTGGACGAAGCCCGCGCCGCCTTCCGGCAGGCCGCCGGAGACGGCGAGCAGGCCCGGCAGGCGGAGTGGGACGCCCGGTCCGAGGTCATCCGGCTGCGGCAACGCATCGCCGCGGTGGAACGCGGCCTGCGCCCGGGCGATCAGGAGGGCCAGGCGCTGCACGACCGCCTCCAGCGCGCTCTGGCGCAGGCGGAAGGCTCCCGGGAGGCGAGTCGGGGCCGCCTCACCGAGGCGCTCGCCGCCGAGGGGGTAGCGCTCGGCAGGCTCGCCGAGTTCCTCGACCCGACCGAGGCCATCCGATCGCTCGACGACCGCATTCCGATCCTGTTGATGCCGCTGCGGCTGGAGACCCGGTTCCGCCGCGCCGACGACCAGGCCCCCGAGCTGCTGGTCCGGGTGTTCCCCGACGAGTGGGCCGGCGATCACTTCGAGCCCGGCCTCTCCGACACCGAGGTTGCCAACGCCGCCGCGTTCTGGGCCGGCTACTGGGCGTCCGCCGGCCTCGAGCACGAGCGGATCGCCGCCTGGCGGGATCTGGTCGCGGCCCACGGCGCCGGCCGCGCACAGTGGATCGTGAGCCAATACCGTCCGGTGGACGAGTCCGCCGAGCCGCCGCCCAAGGCGCCGCATGACGTGGTGCTGGTCATCGCTACGGAGGTGCTGCCCCCTGCGGATCAGCGCACCGCGCTGGCGACCTACTGGGAGGCGCTGTGGCGCACCCCCGACGACCCCGCCGCCGCCGACGACGCCCGCGCCGCGTTGGTTGCCGACCCGGCCGTGGGTGACGCTGCCACCGCAGACACGCTCATTGCGGCATACGAGCCGCGCAACCTCGCCGCCGATCCGCCGCCGAACGAACGCGCCGGTGTGGGGGTGTCCACCGCGTGGCTCGAGCTGCCCTCCGCCGAGGACGCCGCCACCAAGGCCGTGTCCTGGTCTGCCGCCGCCCGCACCTCGGCGCTGCCGGAGCGCCTCGTGCTGATCCTGCGGCGCGGCGAGGCGGAGCGCGAGGTGCTGGGGAGCCCGATCCCGTCCTCGCTCCAGCTCGGACCGGACCCGGCGGCGATCGACAACGACCAGCTCGGCAAGGACGGCGCCGACCTCACCATCCCCGACGAGCTGCGCTGGGTGTTCGACTTCGACCGCGCCGTCGAGGTGGGCCTGGGTTTCCGGGTACCGCTGTCGGAGGCGGAAGCCGCCGGCGGCTTCGACCGGGTGTTGGTGGTCGGCGTCACCCTGTTCGACGACTCGGCCGAGGGCGCCGCCCGCCTGGAGGCACTGCTGGAGCATCATCACTACTCCAACACGGGCATCGAGCTGCTGCCGCAAGGCTCGGCCACCAACAACACCGAGTCCGGCCCGGCGGCCTACACCTTCGAGGACGACGTCGAGGGCAGCTACGCTCGGGTGTTCGGGATCCTGCCGGGGCTCGACGCGACCGACGCCGAAGAGAAGCTCGACGGTCAATGGCTGGCCGAGTGGCTGGGGATCCGTCCCGAAGTGGTTCAGCGGCTCACCAACGCCGATGCCCGCGACCAGCTCGAGATCCGGGCGATGAACACGCTGCTGTGGCCGGCAACCGGCGGCTACACCATGGAGGAGATGCTCGGCGAGGCGTTCGACGCCCCCACTCGGCGCCAGACGTACGAGTTGTTCCGGGAGATGGTCGTCCCGCGCGGCGTGGTGCCGGCGCTGCGCATCGGCGAGCAACCGTACGGAATCCTGCCTGCGACGCGATGGTCGGAGATGACGTGGTTGGCGCCGCGCCGGTTCGCGACCACCGCAATTGCCGGCAGCAGCACCTACCTCGCCCGGCTCCACGCCCTCCTCCTGGCGATGGATCAGCGGTGGCAAACGCTGCAGAGCGGCGCCGCCCACCTCGACCGACCCGGCGATGCCCACCAGGTTCTCCTCGACGTGCTTGGGCTGCACGCCACCTCGGTCGAGTACCACCAGCGGTGGTCGGACAGCTACGACTACTACGTCAACCTGTTCAACTATCAGCGCAGCGCCGACACCTTCCAAGCGCTGCTGGACGCCTTCCACCACCGCAGCCGGGCGTGGAGCCTGCTCGGGACGCTCGGCTACGGCGGCGACGAGTTGCCGGCGCTTCTCGAGCGGGTGTTCCGCGAGACCGCCAATCTGCTCACGGGGCCGATCATCGACGACGTCGACCTCAGCGAGGCCGAGCCGATCCGCCCCTACACCGACGACGGACGTAACTACCTGGAATGGCTGGCAGACGCGGCCCGGACCTCGCTCGACACAGTTCGCAACCAGGACGGCTTCAGCGACGATGAGCGGCCGCGAGCGCTGCTGTACCAGCTCGCCCGCCACGCCCTCCAGCTCGGCTATTGGGACGCCGGCCTCCGGCTGCACGAGGAAGCGCCCGACCCGGTGATCGACGGCCCGACGCTGGTTGCTCTCCGTAAGGAGCCGGCGTTCGTGCATGTGGCGGGCGGCGTCGAGGTCAGCGAGAGCAAGTATCACCACCTCTACCAGGCGGCTCCGTCCATCACCGGCTCCGACGACTTGCCGCTGGAGTCCCACATCCGAAACGTCCTGCTGGTGGCGCCCCAGACGGCGGCGCTAGCCGGCCAGCTCGCCGCCCTCGACAGGCTGGCTGCCACCCCGACGGCCCGACTCGAGCGCCTGCTGGCTGAGCACGTCGACGCCCTCAGCTACCGTCTCGACGCTTGGAAGCAAGCCCTGGTGAACGTCCAGCTCCACCTGATGCGGTTCGGCCGGACCGCCGAAGTCACCCGGACCGGGATCTACCTGGGCGCCTACGGCTGGCTCGAGAATCTGGCGCCCCGGGAGAGCACACTGGCGCCCGCCGCGCTGGACCAGGAGCTGCTCGATGCCTTCGGCCTCGCTGCCGGCGAGGCGCTGGAGGACTCCGCCAACCAGGGATTCCTCCACGCCCCGTCCCTCAACCAAGCGGTCGCCGCCGCGATCCTCCGCAACGGCTACCTGAGCAATGAAGACGATGCAGGCCCTCTCGCAGTCAATCTCACGTCACGCCGGGTGCGCAAGGCGCTCGCCGTCATCGAGGGGGTGCGAGGCGACCAGAGCCTCGGGGAGCTACTCGGCTACCAGCTCGAACGCTCCCTGCACGACGATTATGCGTTGGCGGAGACCGACGAGTTCATCTATGAGCTGCGCAAGAAGTTTCCCCTCGCCTCCAATGAGCTGGAGTCCACCCGGGAGGACCTGCCGCCGGGGGCGAGCATCGCCACCATCGAGGCCCGCAACGTCGTGGACGGCTGGAAGCTGTCCGAGCACATCACGAGGGTGGGCGACGAGTCGTACCCGTTCGGGCTCCTCGGCCTGGCGACGGCCGACCCGGCCCAGACTGCGAAGATCGACGCAGCCGTGGCCGACATGCGGAGCACCCACGACGCCGTCGCCGACCTGACGATCGCCGAGAGCGTGTTCCAGGCGGCGGTGGGCAACATCGAGGGGGCAGCCGCCACGCTCGACGCGTACGGCAAGGGCGAGCTGCCGCCGTTGCCGGGCGTCATCGAAACCTCCCGCGAAGGTGTGGGCATCACCCAGCGCTTCGTGTTGCGGCTCGATGCCGATCCCCCTGCGGGCTCGCCGTGGGCAGGGGTGGCGCTCACGCCGCGCGCCGAGGCCGAGCCGGCGATCAACCGCTTCGTCGCATCGCTGCTGCCCCTCCCCGGCGACATCGTGTGCAAGGTGGAGCGGCTCGACACCAACGCCACCGCCGAGGTGAGCGCCTTCGCGCTGGGTCTGCAGCCCATCGATCTGCTGTACGTAGTGCGAACCGGCGCGGGCGCCGTGTCGAGCGAGCTCGATGACCGGCTCGAAGTCGAGTTCCGCACCAGCCACGGCCCGATGCGGGCCGACGTCGGTGTGCGGCTGCGCCACACCGACGAGGTCCCCGGCAAGGCGACGTTCTTCGAGTTGGCGCCGCTGTTCGGCAGTTTGCGGCGGATGCTCGCCGGCGGCCGGCGGCTGAGGGCCTCGGACCTGGCTCTCGAAGGCGAGGCGACTGCCAGCCTCGACGAGGGCGCGTCGCTGCTTCGCTCCCGGGCCGATGCTGCGCGTACCGCGCTGGCCGACGTCCGTGGCGCCATCGACACGCCGCTTGCGGCCGTGGAGGCGCTGCTGGCGGACACCGAGGCCAACCGGGCCGCATTGCTGAGTGGGGCCGAGGGGCGGCAGACCGCGTACCTCCCGATCGCCCGCCGGCTCGCCGCCTTCGGATTCCCCGAGGCCGACATCGGCTGGGTTGCGGAATGGAAGGCCGGGTTCTTCCGCGACCTCGACGCCCGACTCGAAGCACTGGTCGCAGATTGGGAGCGGCGCGCCGACGAGTTCTCCGGGCTGCTGGCCCGCTACGACGCCCTGCCGGCAGCGGCAACGCTCAAGGCGCGGTTCGCCGCCCTGCAGCGATGCGAGCGGCTGGTGTCGACCACCGTCACCACCCCGCTGCCTGCCGACCCGGACGACTTCCGGACGATCGTCGTCGCCCACAAAGCGGCATTCGACGCTCGGCTTGCCGGGCTGACGGCGCTGTCCGGTGCCGGCGGAACCGTGCCCGCCGACTACCTCGACGCCCTACGCCCGCAGCTCCCGCTGGACGCGTTCGTCGATGAGCCGTTCGAGGTCACGGCGGAGGAGGATCGCATCATCCGGTCCAACGCCGAGCTGGCAGGCCACTACCGCGCTATGCGGGACGCCGCCGACACCCGCCTCGCCGGAATAGATGCCGGCCTGGCCGCTCACGACGCCGCGACGGAGCCCGACAAGCGGGTCGCCGCCCTCGAGGGCGCCTTCCTCGCCGCCTTCGGCGACGAGTTCCGGGCGCTCGCCCGATTCCGGGTCGGAGCCGATCAGGCAGCCGAGCTGGCCAACGTCGACGCCGCCCACGACGACCTGGTCCGCCACGCCCGCAACACCCTGGGGCGTTCCCTGGTAGTGGACGAGTGGCTGTACAGCATGGCCCGGGTGCGGGAGAAGGTCGCCGAGTGGGAGCACACCGTCGTCACCGCCGAGGGGCTGACCGGCCACCGGTTCGACCTGATTCCCTGGCAGTTGCCCTACCGGGCCGACGATCACTGGATGGCGACGGACTACCCCGACGACTACGACGTCTCCGGCGAGCGGCTGCTGGTGACCGGCTACCACGCCGTGCCGTTCGTGGCCGGCGATCCGCAGGTGGGCCTGTTGATAGACGAGTGGACGGAGGTCATCCCCATCCCCGAGTCGACCACGGGCGTGACGTTTCACTTCGACCAGCCCAACTCGGAACCGCCGCAGACGATGCTGCTCGTGACGCCCACCGACTTCCGCGAGGGCTGGCTGTGGAGCGATGTCGTGGGCGCCGTGGACGAGACACTCGACGCGGCGAAGCAGCGGGCGGTGGAGCCGGACCAGGTGCAGGGCACCGCGTTCTCTGCACTACTCCCGGCGACCACCGCCGCCGTGACCTACCACCCGATCACGATTGCGATGAACTTGGCCGCCGTCAACGGGATCACGGCCGCGCTGGCTGAGGACTGAACCATGGGACTCGCAACGCGATACACCTCGACGGAACTGGTGCAGATCATGGCGAAGCGGCTGCTGCCGATGGTCACCACCTGGAACCGCCTCGAGGGCCGGCCGCGGACCCGCCATTTTGACCGGGCGCTGCGCGCCGAAGTGCGCGACCCGCTGTGGATGCTCTCGAAGCAGTGGCAGCTCGGGGAGTTCCGCGGCGAGGACGCCGGCAGCCCGGTCGGCGCCAAGGTGCTGATCCAGGACCGGCCGCTCACGCGCTATCGCCCGGGTGATCACGCCGCCGTCCCGTTCTCGGACGAGCTGCCGCTGGAGTGCATCGCCGAACGCCGCGAGGTGCCGTTCCAGGCGGCGGGACGGGACGTCGCCGTCGACCTGCGGCTGGCGATGGGCCGGTACTGGCTCCGGCTGCTCGCTACCGCCGGTCTCGACGGCTACGCCCCGGACTTCGTGAGCGTGTACGGCTTCGACCGGCCCGACCCATCGTCACCCGGCGACGCCCCGGTTGCCGCCCACCCCGAGGAGTGGCAACGCCACGCCGCCATCGCCGGGCGGAGCATGGACGGCTTCGCGCTGTACTCGCACCTCACGGCCGACACTGCCAACACGCCAGCCGACGACCTGCCCGCCGTCGACCCCGGCGACGTGGTTCCGCTGACGACCCTAGGCGACGCCCTTGTCGAGTGGTACGACCGCTGGATGGAGCAGCCGGAGGGAGACGACGCGTGGCAGCCGGAGCGCCTCGAATACCAGTGCGCGGTCGCCGCCCGCGACGAGCAAGGCGACGAGGTACTCACGGCCCGGGAGTACTACCACGGCCGGCTGGACTGGTTCAACTTCGACCGCAGCCCGGGCGACACGCTGGGAGCACCCGCAGTGGGACCGCCCGGCCCGCAGGAGGCGGAGCCGTTTATCCCTGCCCCTGTCGAGTTCGACGGCATGCCCCACCCCCGATGGTGGCAGTTCGAGGAGGGCCGCACCGACTTCGGCGGCGTAACGCCGAGCACGACGGACCTCGGGAAGCTTCTCTTCATGGAGTTCAGCCTCGTCTACTCGAATGATTGGTTCCTGCTGCCGTACCGGCTGCCGGCCGGCACGGTGTCACAGGTGCGCGGCCTAACCGTCACCAACGTCTTCGGCGAGACCACGTGGGTCAATCACGCCGGCACCGGGGACGACGTCGCCTGGCAGGGGTGGAACATGTACGCCCTCAGTGCCGGGGACGGCGAGGTCATCCGTCCCGAGCTGCTGATGCTGCCCACCGTCCCCAAGATCCAGGAATCGCAGCGGCCCGAGACGGTGATGTTTATCAGGGACGAGATGGCCAACCAGGTGTGGGGGATAGAGCGGATGGTGCGGCTCCCGTCCGGTGTCGTGCGGCGGGGAATCGAACTGGCCGAGGACACGCGGCGATTCCACGAGCGGCTCCTCGCCGAGGCCATCGGCGGTGGAGCCCCTGCCGACCACCATGAGCCGACCGCGGCGTTCCGCTACGACGTGATGACGACCGTGCCGGAGCACTGGATCCCGTTCGTTCCCGTGCACGTCGACGGAAGCGACCGCGACACCCGCCTCCAACGCGCCGCCATGCTGCGCATCATGGAGGGCGATCCGGACGACCCCGAAAAGGTGCGCCCCCGCACCCAGGTGCTGCGTCACGGCCTCGACCTGCCGGCGCCCGAGGCCTACTACCTGGCCGAGGAAGAGGTGCCCCGAGCCGGCGTGTTCGTCGCCGACGCCTTTCAGCGAACGCGCTGGTACGGCGGCAAGGTGGTGCTGTGGCGCGGGATGCGCAAGCACACCGGACGCGGCGAGGGCTCGAGCGGGCTTGCCTTTGACACCGTAGTCCCGCAGCCGTATGACGAGACGACACCGCCCGGTCCAGTGCTGGACCCCGGCCACACCGCCATCGAGCTGGACTCGCCACCGTTTCCGTCCGCCGCACTGGCGGCCACGCCGGACCCCCGCTCAGGCTGGAACCTACAGATCACGCTCCAGGATTTCACCGTCGCTCCCGAGCACGCCTCCACGGCGCACGTCGCCGGCGAGGGCCACCTGCACCTCCGCATCGGGGGCGTCAAGGTCACCCGGGTGTACGGCGAGTGGTTCCACTTACCGCCGCTGCCGGAGGGCGAGCACGAGATCGCCGTCGAGCTGAGCGCAAACGATCACTCGCCGTTCCTCGTGGAGGGCGCCATCGTCGCAGGCGTCACCACGGTCACCCAGGGCACGGCCGGCCCGTCATTACCACCGGCCGGGACAATCGACGTGCCGGCGGCCACGGCTCCGGCGGTGACGCTGGTGGCGCACCCGGACCCGGCGAGCGGCTACAACCTCTGGGTCCAGACCAGTGGCTTCACCTGGGCGCCAGAGAACGCCTCGGGCGCACACGTGGCCGGGGAGGGTCACGCCCGCCTGTTCGTCGACGGTGACGAGCACGCCCGGATCTATGGCCAGTGGTTCTACTTGCCGGCCCTCGCAGTCGGCTCACATGAGGTACGGGTGGAGTTGGTCGCCAACGACCACCGCACCTACGCCGTCGGCGGCTCCCCAATCGACGCCGCTGCCACGATCGAGGTCGCAGCTTCCGACGACCTGGGCGGCGGCCATCACCCGTAGATGCGGCCGTGCCACTTCAGGGTGTCTCCCGCGCTCTCCAGATGTAGATGCCGGAAGCATTGGTCAGTGCATGTAAGCGACTTCCGGGTGTCGCCCGGTCCAGTGAACCGTGGGGGCGGTGGTGGTTGTAGTAGTGCAGCCACGCGGGCAGTGCACGTCGGCGGTCGGCCGAGGTCGAGTAGGTGACCGCGTAGGCCCAGTCGTTGCACAGCATCCGGATGAACCGCTCGGCCTTGCCGTTGGTGCGTGGCCGGTAGGGGCGGGTGCGGTAGTGCTTGAGGCCCAGCTGCTGGCACGCGGCCCCGAGGCAAGGGGCCGCGGCCATCCAGGACCGCCTCATGGTCGCTGGTCGTGTATCCCAGGCTCGAGCGGCGCGTCCGGCCGTGTGAACACGCAACGCAGGACTGACGCCGCCCTCGACGAGCGAGCGAGGTCCACCGCTGATGGTTGGGCGTCGAGGTCGAAGTCGGCCAGACGGTGCTCGGGTGTACTCGTCGAGCAACGCGTCGAGGACCATGACCGGGGCCCCCAGCTGGACGCTCGCCGCCGATGACGGACATGGCAGCGGACAGGGCGACAGTCGGCGGCGTCGGGCTTGAGGAAGGCCAGGTGGGCCCGAAGTTGCTGGTAGGTCCGGTTGGGTGAGGGTGCGGTCATCGACGAAGGCTCGGCCCGGGACGTGACGGTACACGGGCTCGGGCGCCATGGATCCGCCCCGGTGGCGCTCGCGAGCATCCTGCAGGTGGAGGACAGCGCGATCGTCCACCAGGGGACACGCGAGACAGAGCATGCCCAGGCGACCGGGAGGCAGGAATGGAACCGGACGAGGTGCGCACGGCCATCACCGAGGGGACCGTCAGCCAGCGGACCCAGGACCTGGCCCGAGAACGCATCGCTGCGCTGGAGCGCTACGTCCCGCGTGGCTTCCTCTTCGCCGAGGTGCAGTTCGCGCAGCGGCCGAACCAGTCGCCGTCGTACGTCGGGCACGCCCAGCTGGACGTGCAGGGCACGATGGTGCAGGCGCGTGCGCGGACCAGCACCGAACGGGAGTGCGTCGACCGGCTCGAGGAGCAGCTCGCCCAGTCCCTGCGGCGCCTGCGCGACCGCATCGTCTCCCGGCGACTGGAGCCGGAGGTGACGCCAGCGGGCGAGTGGCGGCACGGCGCGCTGCCGACCCCGCGGCCCGACCACTACCCCCGGCCGGCCGAGGACCGCGAGATCGTCGAACGCGTCACGCACACCCGCGGGCCGGCCACCGTCGAGGAGGCCGCCTTCGACCTCGACCTCCTCGAGGACGACTTCCTGCTGTACGTCGACGACGGCACGGGGACCGACGCCGTGGTCCGTCGGCGCGACGACGGGATCACGCTCGGTGTGTCCGCCGTGGCAACCGACGGACCGTACGACGTCGTCGTGGAGCCGGGACCGCCGCGCCTGACCGTGGACGAGGCGCTCGAGCGGCTCCGCGTCGGTGACGAGCCCCACGTGTTCTTCGAGGACGTGGACGGCGGACGCGGTGCCGTGGCCTACTGGCGCTACGACGGCCACTACGGGATCGTGCGACCGCGAACGACGGGCGCGGAGGGCGGCGAGATCAGCCCGCAGTAGCCGTCGCAGTCGTCGGGGTCGTAGTCCCGGGCACGGTCGGCGATCTCGCGCAGTTGCTGGCGGACCTGCCGCAGCTCGCGGAGACGCTGCTCGACCTCGGCCAGGCGCTGCTGCACGAGCGTCGCCACGTGCTCGCAGGGCGGCTGGCCGTCGTCGCGGATGAGCAGCACCTCGCGGATCTGCGCCAGGGTCAGCCCGGCCGCCTGCGCGTCCCGGATGAACGTCAGCCGGCCCGGGGCACCCGCCCCGTAGTCCCGGTAGCCGCCCGCGGTCCGATCCGGCTCCGGGAGCAGTCCACGGCGCTCGTAGAAGCGCACGGTCTTCGCCGTGACGCCGGCATGGGCCGCGAGCTCACCGATCAGCACCCTTGACCTTCCACCATGGTGGAAGCCTTACCGTATCCCACATCCCCCAGGAAGGCCGGCCATGACCACCGTGACGCTGCAGTACTTCGACGGCTGCCCGCACTGGCAGGTCGCGGACGAGCGGCTGCGCACGCTCGCCGACGAGCTCGACGTCGAGGTGGAGCACGAACTCATCGACACGGCCGAGGCCGCCGAGCAGCGCGGGTTCCGCGGCTCCCCGACCATCCTGGTCAACGGGATCGACGTCTTCCGCACCGGCGACGAACCCGCCGGACTGTCGTGCCGCCGGTACGAGACCCCGGACGGCCCGGCTGGCTCGCCCACGCTCGACCAGCTGCGATCGGCCCTGCGATGAGTCGCCCGCGCGACGGTGCCTCGCCCACGCTCGACGACCTGCTCGGTACGTGGGACGGCCGACGCAGCCGGGTGCTCGGTGAGGCCCGGGGCCCGTTCCTCCATGCGGTCCTCGACCGGATCGCCGACGGTGTCCCGGCCACGGCCG
>CAYXZN010000010.1:0-20979 GCA_964469325.1 uncultured Steroidobacteraceae bacterium | reverse complement strand
CGCGTCACTGGTCGACAGATAGCGGGGGCAGGGCGCCCCGGAGCGGCAGCTGGCCCGCATGATGCTGCTCCCCGTCCCATGGCCACCGAGAAGCAGCGGGCGGCGGCGCGCCGCAACGTGAAGAAGGCGCAGGAGGCGGCCCGGAAGAAGCGCACCATCGCGCATCTTCCCGAGGAGAAGCGCTCGGCGCTGGGGAAGGAAGGCGCAAAGGCCGCCGCGCGGAAGCGGCGAGCCGGGGGCTAGCGGCTCAGTCCCAGTCGAGGAGGACGCACTCCTCGTCGCCGACCACCCACGCGCGATGCCCGGGGCCGATGTCCAGGTAGGAGCCCGGCCTGGCCTCCACCTCGCTGCCGTCGTCGGACCGGTACCGGATGCGCCCGCTCACCACGTACTCGTGGTGCTGCATGGGGCAGCTCTCCAGGCCGTCGGTGTAGGGCTTGATCTGCTCGTCCCAGCTCCAGCCCGGCTTCAGCACGGACCGCGAGAAGGTGTAGTCGCCGACGGTCACCATCTCCGACGTTCCGGTCTGACCGTCGTACTCGTACACCTCGTCCGGCTGGTCGAGCCGCTTCATCTGCACCGTCATGGGCGACTCCCTGGCACGTGGCCTCTGTTCTGAAAGCACATGGCTCAATGCTACGCTCGCGGCGTGGAGCAGCCGGACACAATCCTCGAGACCGATCGGCTCCGACTGCGGCCCTACCGGGTCGACGATGCCGATGCGCTGTTCGAGATCCTCGGGGATCCGCACACGATGCGCTTCTACCCGCAGCGCTTCACCCGTGAAGACGCCGATGCCTGGATCCAGCGCCAGCTGGACCGGTACGAGCGTGACGGCTTCGGCCTGTGGGCCATGGAGCTGCGCACGACCGGCGAGTTCATCGGCAACTGTGGCCCGGCCGTGCAGGAGGTGGAGGGGCAGCGCGAGGTCGAGCTGGGCTGGCACGTCCACCGGCGCCACTGGGGGCAGGGACTGGCGACGGAGGCGGCGGCCGCCTGCCGGGAGCACGCGTTCGAGCGGCTGGGGGTGGATCGGCTGATCGCGCTCGTGCGGCCGGAGAACCGGCCGTCGGCGCGGGTGGCGGAGAAGATCGGCATGCGGGTCGAGCGCACCGCCGAGTTCCGCGGCCTGCCGCACCTCGTCTACGTCACGCTGCGGCCACGAGCCGCTCGCCACTCGCGAGCAGCGGGTGTACCGTGACCGGAGGAGGTGCAGCATGTCCGAGCAGCACGATCCGGACGACGCGATCGGGACGGTGACCCACTACTTCAGCCACCTGTCGGTCGCGGCCGTCGAGCTCAGCGACCGGCTCAGCGTGGGCGACCGGATCCACGTCCAGGGCCACACCACCGACCTGTCGCAGACGGTGGAGTCGATGGAGGTCGACCACCAGCGGGTCGACGTGGCAGGCCCGGGCGACGACGTGGCGCTGAAGGTCGCCGACCACGTCCGCGAGCACGACCGCATCTTCCGCGAGTCCTAGCCCACCGGAACCCGGTTCCGACGTTCTGCGTCCAGCCTCCATTCGGCCGGGGGGACTCCGGCGGCCGGCGAGTGGAGGACGACGCGATGCGACGCCTGCTGGCGGCCCTTCCCGCGGCCGCCGTCATGACCCTCATCGGCGCGGGGCCGATCCTCGCCTGCGGCGGCCTGATCGGCCCCAACGGGGCGGTAAACCTGCTGCGCACCACCACCTTCGCCGGCTACCACGACGGGGTCGAGCACTACGTGACCTCCTTCGAGTTCGCCGGCGGCGAGGGCGAGTTCGGGTCGCTGGTGCCCCTCCCCGGCGTGCCCAGCAAGGTCGAGAAGGGGGGCGACTGGACCCTCCAGCGCCTGCTGCTGGAGACGACCCCGGTGGACTTCTTGGCCGCAGCCGGGGAGGCGAGCCGCGACGCGGTCGAGCTGATGAAGGTCCGCATCGACGCGCTCGACGTCACCATCCTCCAGGGCGGCGGAGACCAGGTGGGCCGCTGGGCCGCCGACCACGGCTTCCGGCTGCCGCCCGACGCCCCCGAGGTGCTCGACTTCTACGCCTCGCGGAGCCCGATCTTCCTGGCGGCGGTCTTCGACGCCGATGCCGCCCGCGAGCGCGGCCAGCAGGTCGGCGACGGGACGCCCGTCCACGTCACCATCCCGACCGACAACCCGTGGGTCCCGCTGCGCATCCTGGCCCTCGGGAAGCAGGGCAACGAGCGGGTCGACGCCGACGTCTTCCTGCTGACCGATGAGCGACCCGCGCTCCTGCCGCTGGCCGATGGCCTGTCGGTGACCCACAGCCGGCCGGCCACCCAGACGCTGCTCGGCGACCTGCGCTCCGACCGCGGCATGGAGTGGGTGCCGGAGTCCGGCTGGCTGACCCGGGTGAACGTGGGCACCGAGGCGAGCCGCCTGACCTACGACCTGGCGATCGACGCCTCCGGCGCCGGCCGCCCCTCGATGGTCGACGCCGGGCTGCACATCCCGCCGCTGCCCGCCGACCCGCTGCCGGCGCTGCTGCTGCTGGCGGTCGCGACCGCGGTGGTCACCATGGGAGCCGGCGCGGCGCGCTGGATCGATGTCCGTCGGGCGGCGTACTGACCTGCGGACCCGCGGCGGCCCGCGGGGCGCCAGCGTCCCGAGGGTCGTCGCCGCTGCCGTCTCGTTCCTGCTGGCTGGCTGGCTGCTGGTCGGCTGCGGCTCCCCGACGGTGACCATCACCATCCGCTACTCGGCCTTCGACCCGGCCGAGGTGCACGTTCCCAGCGGGGTGCCGGTGACCTTCGTCTTGGTGAACACCGACCCGATCGACCACGAGTGGATCATCGGCGACCCCGCGCTGCATCGGCGGCACCGGACCGGGACCGAGCCGGCCCATGGTGAGCGGCCAACGGAGATCACGGTGCCCGCCCGCAGCACGCGTCGCACGACGGTCACCTTCGACGCTCCCGGGGAGCTGGCCTTCATCTGCCACCTGCCGCTGCACGAGTCGTACGGGATGGTCGGCCGGGTGGTGGTGAGCTGAGCGCGGCAGACGGATTGCTGCGGGAAGGCGCATGACCACCGAACGCAGCCCGTCGTTGACCAGCGTCAGCCGCAACCGCACCGAGGAGAAGCGAGCCGCCGAGCACTGGCACGTGCCGGGGCGCGACGAGCGGACGCTCAGCCTGGAGGAGCTCCGCGCCATGCGTGCCGAGCCGCCGGGACAGGTGCTCTCCGCGTACGTGGACGCCGACGCCAGGCAGGGGGCGTCACGCAACCCCGGCTGGTGGATCGGCCTCAAGGACGCCCTGTCGTCGCACCTCGAGCAGATCACCGATCGCGACGAGGCGACCGCCTTCGCGCGGTTGGGGGCCTGGCTGCTGGAGCGCCTCCAAAAGGAGATGGATCCCGGCTCGCTGCGCCGCGGGCTGGCGCTGTACGCCACCGAGACCCCGCGGCGGCTCGAGGTGCTGGTGCTGCCGCTGCCGGTGCGCACCGAGCTGTTCTGGACGCCGCGGGCCTGGCTCGAGCCGCTCGAGCGCCTGCTCGCCGAGCACCCGACCACCGGGATCGCCGTCCTCGACGGCTGGCACGCACGGTTCGTCACCTCCTGGCTCGGCACGCCCATCGAGGAGCGGGTGCTCGAGCGCGCCGACGAGACCGAGGACTGGCGGGAGATGAAGGGCACGGCCGCCACCGATCTGCTGGCCAGCGGAGCGACGCACCGGGACAGGTACCAGGCCCGGATGCGCGAGCACGACGAGCGCTGGTGGCGGGACCTGGTGCCGCACGCCCAGCGCTACGCGCGGACCGCCGGCTGGCAGGCGCTGGCGGTGGCGGTCGACCCGCACCTGGGCCTGGACCCCGAGGGGTTCGCGTCCGCCGCGCGAGTTCCGCTCGCCGCCCACGTCGCCAAGGACCTGATGCACGAGCCGTCGGGTCGGATCGCCGAGCTGGTGGCCCGCGAGGCGGGCGTCGGCAACGGCGACGACGACCGGGCGGCGGATCAGCCGACGGGCGGCGCCCCCAACAGCACCGGCAGGACGTTGCCGAAGAAGTAGCCGACCACCCCGGCCACTGCGCCGACCAGCAGGATCTCGAGCCCGGATCGGATCCAGCTGCGCCTGGTCCAGCGCGTCTTGAGGGCGCCGATGGCGAACAGGACCGCGCCGGTGGCGACGACCGATGCCACCACCGATGGGCCGACCGGCAGCAGCAGGTGCGGGACGATGGGCACGACGGCCCCGGCTCCGAACGAGGCGCCCATGACCAGCGCTCCCGTGGCCGGGCTCGCCTCTCCGACGTCGACCGCCAGGCCCAGCTCCTTCTCGACCATGGTCTTGAGCAGCACGTCGGGGTGGCGCGCCATGACCGCGGCCACCTGGGCCGCGTCGTCGTGGGGCATCCCGTCCTCCTCGAGCATGTAGGCGATCTCAGCCTGCGCCTCGCCCGGCCGCTCCTGGACCTCCTCGCGCTCCCCGGCGATCTGGGCGTCGAAGATCTCGCGCTGGCTCTTGCTGCCCAGGTACTCGCCGGCGGCCATGCTGAACACCCCGGCCAGGCCGGAGGCGATGCCGGCGACGAGGATGGTGAACCGATCCGGGTAGGCGCCGGCCACCGTGCTGACCACCGCCAAAGTGCTCACCAGCCCATCCTGCGCGCCGAAGATCGCCTCGCGGATCTCGCCCAGCACCGCGGCCCGGCGCCGCTCCTCGGCGAGGTGTCCGTGCACCCAGTGGCGGTCGAACTCGTGGGCCTCGAGGCCGGCTCGAGCCTGCTCGTCGTCCATCGGCTCCGATGCTAGCGCCCCGCCGTCGCGGCAGGCGGCGGGGAACGCCGAGCCATGCACTGGCGTCTGGTGGGGGAGAGGGGAAGCAGCCGGGAGGAACAGCACATGTCACGCGTTCGACAGCCCCGTCGACCATGGTGGTGGATCGCCATGGCCCTCGTCGCGATCCTCGCCCTCGCCACCGCCTGCAGCTCGGCAGCGACCGGGCAGAGCCCGCCAGGAGCGCCGGCCGCGCCGGCGCCGGGCGAGGGTCGGGCGGACGGCGACGATGGCGGAGAGCCTGGCCTTACCGGAGGCGAGGACGCGCCGCCGCCGGCGCAGCTCGCCGGCCGACTGATCATCCGCACCGGGGAGCTGACCCTCCGGGTCGAGGAGGTTGGCGCCACCCTCGGCCAGGTGCGCGCGCTGGCGCTGGAGCTCGACGGGTTCGTCTCCGGCTCGCGCGCGAGCAGCAGCGATGAGGTGGCGACCCTGACCCTGCGCATCCCCGCCGAGGCGTTCGACCGTGCCCTGGAGCGGCTGCGCGAGATGGCGCTGGAGGTGGTCGTGGAGGCGACCCGCGAGGAGGACGTCACCACCCAGGTGATCGACCTCGAGGCCCGGATCGACAACCTCGAGGCCTCCGAGGAGCAGTATCGGCGGCTCGTCGACCGCGCCGAGACGGTGGAGGAGATCCTCGCCGTCCAGCGCCGCCTGGACGAGATCCGCGGCCAGATCGAGCAGCTGTCGGCGCAGCTGGCCCACATCAGCCGCCAGGCCGCGCTGTCGACCCTCACCGTCACGCTGGTGCCGGAGGACCGCCCCGTCGAGGCCGTGACCACCGAGTTCGACCCCGGGGCGACCTTCGACCAGGCGCTCGCGGCACTGGTCGCGATCGGCCAGGGGCTGGTGGCGGTCGGCATCTGGTTCGGAATGGTCTGGCTTCCGATCCTGGTGGTCCTCGCGCTGCTCGCGTTCGCGGCGGTGCGCGGTGCGATGGCGGTCCGTCGACGCATCGCCCCGGCCGGGGAGCCGCCGGCGGCCTGAGCGCGGTCGTGACCCCCGCGGCGGGGCCACGAGCCGAGCCGACGCTGCTAGACTGCACGCGGTCCCTTTAAGCCGGTCCGGTGAGGCCGGGAAGGAGCGACGTGCCGACCGCGCTACCCGAACAGCACAGCGACGCGACAACGCCAGCCGCCACGCGGCCGGCGTTGTTCTCTTCGGGGGAGCCGATCGGCCCGCCCGGCCTGCTCGCGCTGGAGGGCGGGACCGTGATCGCCGGCCAGCTGCGGGGGGCGGCGCGTCCCGCCGACGGGGACCTGATCTTCACGACCGCCTCCTCCGGCTGGGGCGAGATCCTGACCGACCCTTCCTACGCGGGGCAGATGGTGGTCCTCACCCACCCCATGGCGGGCAGCTACCGCATCGACCGGCGCGAGCTTGAATCGAGCCGGGTCCATGCCCGCGCGCTGGTGGTCACGCGGCTGGTGACGCCGCACGAGGGCGACGGGATCACGCTCGAGGAGCTGGCGGTCGAGGCCGGCATCCCGATCCTGGCGGGCGTCGACACCCGGGCGCTGACGCTCACCATGCGACGGGGGGCGCGCCGGCGAGGCGTGATCCGGCCGGCAGGCGACGGGCCGGAGCGGTCGGTGGCCGACGCCCTGGCCAGCCCGTCCTGGGAGTCCGTCGACCACGTGGCCGCGGTCGCGGCCGGCGAGCCCTTCCAGCTCGCCCCGTCCGGGACTCGGCGCGGGCGGGCGGTCCTGGTCGACTACGGAGTGAAGCGCTCGCTCCTCGCCGCACTGACCGGCCGCGGCCTCCAGGTGGTCGGGCTGCCGCCCGACGCCAGCGCCCAGGAGGTCGCCGCGCAGCGCCCCGACCTCGTCGTCCTGTCGCCCGGCCCCGGCGACCCGGCGAGGATGGCCCCACAGATCGCGACCGTCCGCCAGCTCGCCGAGGCCGCCGCGGGCGGTGGTCCCCCGATCCTGGGCGTCTGCCTCGGCCACCAGCTCCTCGCGCTGGCCGCTGGCGCGCGGACGGAGCGACTGGCGGTCGGCCACCACGGCGGCAACCATGCCGTGATCGAGCTCGACAGCGGTCGGGTCGACATCGGCGCCCACAACCACGAGGTGACGGTCCTCGACGACCCCGCGCTGGCCGCGGCCGGTTACCGGGTGACCCACCGCGACCTGAACGACCGCACCGTCGAAGGGCTGGTGCACCGGTCAGGTCGGATCGCGTCGGTGCAGTTCCACCCCGAGGGGGCGCCGGGCCCGATCGACGCCGCCCGGATCTTCGACCTGGCCCTCGCCGGCGCGCTGGAGGCCGCCTGATGGCGCAGCGGGTGCTGGTCATCGGCTCGGGCCCGATCGTGATCGGGCAGGCCGCGGAGTTCGACTACGCCGGCGTCCAGGCCTGCCTGGCGCTGCGCGGAGCCGGGGCGGAGACGATCCTGGTCAACTCCAACCCGGCCACCGTCATGACCGACGCCGACGTGGGCGGGACGGTGCTGATCGGCCCGCTGTCGGTCGACTATCTGACCCGGGTGATCGAGGAGCACCGGCCCGACGCGCTGCTGCCGACCCTGGGCGGTCAGACGGGCCTGAACCTGGCGGTGGCGCTCGATGACGCCGGGGTGCTGGCGCGGCACGGCGTGGAGGTGCTCGGCACCCCGCTGGAGGCGGTGCGGGCGGCCGAGGACCGGGGCGGCTTCCGGACGCTGGTGACCCGCATCGGCGAGCCGGTGCCGGAGAGTGCGGTAGTCGAGAGCGTCGAGGACGGGATGCGATTCGCCGACGCGCTGCGGGCGCCGGTGGTGGTCCGTCCGGCCTTCACGCTCGGCGGCGGGGGTGGGGGCTTCGCCGCGGACGCCGACGAGGCTCGGCAGCGGATCGCCACCGGGCTGGCGGCCAGCCCCATCCGCCAGGTGCTGGTCGAGCGCAGCCTGCTGGGCTGGAAGGAGATCGAGTTCGAGGTGATCCGCGACCGGGCGGACACCGCGGTCGCCATCTGCGGAATGGAGAACCTCGACCCGATGGGGGTGCACACCGGCGACTCGATCGTGGTGGCGCCGATCCAGACCCTCCCCGATCCGATTCTCCAGGCGCTGCGCCGATGCGCGCTGAAGATCGTCCGCGCCCTGCGACTGGAGGGCGGCTGCAACGTGCAGCTGGCGGTCAGCCCGGACCACGCCGACTACCGGGTGATCGAGGTCAACCCCCGGGTGAGCCGATCCAGCGCTCTGGCCAGCAAGGCGACCGGCTACCCGATCGCACGGGTGGCGGCCCTGGTCGCGCTCGGCTACCGGCTGGACCAGCTGCCCAACCCTGCCACCGGCATCGGCTCGGCGGCGTTCGAGCCGGCGGTCGACTACGTGGTGGTCAAGCTGCCGCGCTGGCCCTTCGACAAGTTCCCGGCCGCCGACCGCTCGCTCGGCGTGCAGATGAAGGCGACCGGCGAGGCGATGGCAATCGACCGTGAGTTCGGGCCGGCCCTGCTCAAGGCGGTCCGCTCGCTGGAGCCGCGAGGACGCGGCTGGCTGTGGGAGGACCCCGACTGGCGGCTGGCAGACCGGCCCCCGGAGGATCTCGCCGCCTTCCTGGCGCCGTCGGACACCCGCCTGTGGCGCATGGTCGGGCTGCTGCGGCACGGCTGGGCGGACGCGGCGCAGCTGGCGCGCCAGACGGGGATCGCGCCCTGGTTCACCGAACGGCTCGCCGAGCTGGTCGACGCGGAGTCCCGGCTGGTCGGCTCACCGCTGCTGGAGGCGAAGCGGGCCGGCTTCGGCGATGCCGATATCGCCGCCGTCTCGGGCGTGCCGTGGGCGGCGATCCGCCGCGCCCGGGCGCGGGCCGGGATGCACCCCGCCTACCGCCGGGTGGACACCTGCGCCGGCGAGTTTCCGGCCGAGACCCCGTACTTCTACTCCTCGTACGCGGAAGCCGAGGTGGCGCCGCCGGCGGAGCGGCGCAGCGTGATCGTGGTCGGGTCGGGGCCGATCCGGATCGGGCAGGGGATCGAGTTCGACTACTGCTCGGTCCGTGCGGCCTGGGCGATCCGCACCATGGGTCTCGACGCGGTGGTGGTGAACAACAACCCCGAGACGGTGAGCACCGACTACGACGCCTGCACGCGCCTGTACTTCGAGCCGCTCGACACTGAGAGCGTCCTGGACGTGATCGACCACGAGCGGGCGCTGACCGGTACTCCGCCGCTGGTCCTGCTCACCTTCGGCGGCCAGACCGCGATCGACCTCGCCAGGGACCTCGCCTACGCCGACGTCCCGATCGCGGGGCTGACTGCCGAGGCGATCGAGATCACCGAGGACCGCGAGCGGTTCGCCCGGCTGCTGGAGCAGCTGGGCATGGACGGGCCGCGTGGGCAGGAGGCGGTCGACGAGGATGAGCTGCGGGCGGCAATCCGCCAGGTGGGCTGGCCGGTCATCGTGCGGCCCTCGTGGGTCATCGGCGGGCGGGGCATCGCCGTGCTGCACGGGGAGGCCGACCTGGAGGCGCTGCTGGAGACCGAGATCGGCTGGCCGCTGCGGGTCGACGAGCTGGTCGAGGGCATCGAGCTCGACGTCGATGCCATCAGCGACGGGACGGCCGCCTGCGTGCCGGGGATCCTCGAGCAGCTCGAGCCGCCCGGCGTCCACTCCGGCGACAGCGTCGCGGTTCTCCCGCCCCAACGACTGCCGATCGAGGCCCAGCGGGCGGCCGCGGAGGCGGCGGGGCGGATCGCCACCGCGCTCGGCGTGCGCGGCATCCTGAACGTCCAGGCGGTGGTGGCCCACGACGGGCGGGTGGTGGTGATCGAGGCCAACCCGCGCGCCTCGAGGACGGTGCCGATCGTGGCCAAGGCCACTGGGCGCGACGTCGTCGCTGCGGCGGTGCGCTGCGCGCTGGGCGCCACCCTGGAGGAGGCGGGCCTGCGCCCGGGCCTGCTCGATGCAGGCGGGCTGGTGGCCGTGAAGGCGCCGATCGGCTCGCTGTGGCGGCTGCCTGGCGTCAGCCCCGAGCCGGGTCCCGAGATGCGCTCGACGGGAGAGGTGCTGGGGCTGGCGACCACCTACCCCGAGGCCCTGCGCCTGGCGGGCGACGCGCTCCTCCCGCACCAGCCGGGGGCCCAGCAGCCGGCGACCCGGCGCGACGACGAGGCGCCCATTCCCGGCGGAGAGACTGGCGAGGCCATCCCGGTCGGAGGTTGAGTCGCGGCCGGGGCTCGGCGCAAAGGCGAGGACCGTCGCTCTTCCAGTACGGAGGGTCCTGGAGTGGCGACGGTCCTCTTTCGGACGTCCCGGGTGGTCGCTGGTCGGCGAGAAGGCCGTTCGTGTCGCCGCTGGCCCGAGCTTCCATAGGCGACGGCCGCCTCGTGTGGCGCCGACTCGGCGAGTATCCACCCGGAACCGTCTCGGCGCTCCGGTAGAGCAAGGCGCGTGCCAGACCGGTCAGCGCCGGCGAGGTGGCGGCCTCCGGTAGCTCGGGTCCGCGCGGCGGCGACGGTAGTACCCGCCGAACCAGCCGGCCAGGGCGCCGATGCCGAGGAAGAAGAGGCCCTGCACCAGCAGGACGCTCCACTCCGCGGCGCTCGCCTGACCCAGCACCCCGTCGGTCGCGGCGAAGCTCAGGATGAAGCCCAGCAGGACGAGGTAGCCCAGGAGCGAGGCGGCGGCGCCGAAGAGCCACGGGCGCTGCCAGCCGAACCAGCCCGCTCCGAACAGCACGCCGTACAGGAGCGCAGAGCCGAGCAGCGAGAGCGCACCCTGCCCGGTCGCCGGCAGGACGTACAGGTGCAGGAAGCCCACGATCATGCCCGGCAGCAGCCACGCGAACGGGTTCCGCCCGAGCAGGTAGAGGCCGGCCATCAGCGTTCGCGCCGGGCCGCGGTAGTTGAAGTCGGCCAGCGGGTCGGGCTTCCCGGGCAGCGGCGCGACCGGCGGCGCGAACACGCGCTGGAGGAGGCCGGGACGCTGTCGGTCCGATCCCTCCTGGGGTTCGTGGTCCATCTCATCCTCCTCCAGGTCCTCGCCCCGGGCCGCCAGGCGTGCCCGCCGGCGGGCCTCGGCGCGCTCGGAGGCGGAGCGTCGTCGGCGATCGGGCATGGGTGGTCGATTGTACCCGCCGCCGACCGGCCACCGGTCACCTCCGTGTCCGGGTAGCGGACAGCGGACGGATTCCGGACGCCGGCAGGGGTCACTGGACGCACCGACCTCGGCTGTCGAAATCGGCGAGTAAGCCGGCGGTAAGCGGGGGGTGGCAAGGTTGTCGGCGCCGCCTCCGACCAGGAGGTACGGAATGCACGCTCGATCCTCCGCCCGACACGCTCTGGCAGCGCTGGCGTCGCTGGCGATCGTCCTGGCCGCCCTGGGTCCGGCCCTGGCCGTCCTCGACGGTCCGCCGCAGGCCACGAGCGAGACGGACGAGACCGGCCACCTGGTCGTCAGCGAAGTGATGACCGGTGGCAGCAGTGGCTCGGACGAGTTCGTCGAGCTCTACAACCCCACCGGTGGTGAGCTGCCGCTGGAGGGACTGGAGCTGATCTACGTCACCGCCAGCGGGGCGACCGTGACACGCAAGGCGGCTTGGGAGGCGGGCGCGGCCGGTGTGCCGCCGGGCGGCCACCTGCTGGTGGCGAACGAGGCCGGCATCTTCGCCGCCATCGCCGATGCCACCTACGCCAACGGCCTGTCCGCGACCGGCGGCAGCATGGCGCTGCGGATCCAGGGTGCCTCGTCGGCCATCGACGCCATCGGCTGGGGGACGGCGGCGAGCGGCTGGCTGGAGACGGCCCCGGCGGATGCGCCGCCGGGCGGATCGAGCCTCGAGCGGCTGCCCGGCGGCTCGTTCGGCTCCGGGCAGGACACCGACGACAACCGCGCCGACTTCTGGATCCGGCCCGATCCTGACCCGCAGAACGCCGCCGCGCCGCCGGTGCCGCCCGCGACGTCGGCTCCCTCGCCGAGCGGCACCCCCACCCCGTCGCCGTCATCGACGCCGACGGCCACGCCATCGCCGATGCCATCACCGACCGGGTCGCCCGGGCCGAGCCTGACCGCCGCACCGACACCCATGCCGCTGACGGTCGCCCAGGCCCGGTCGCTGCCCGACGGGTCGAGCGTGACCGTCATCGCCACGGCCCTGACGGGGAACGCCTTCAGCGAAGGCGGAGGCTACGTGGCCGACGCCACCGGTGGCATCGCCGTGCTGCTCTCCGACGGCGGCTTCCCCCGTGGCCCGCTGCTCCAGGTGTCCGGCACGGTCGATGACCGGTACCACCAGCGGACGATCCGCGCCGCCGGGGCGGACGTGCTGCTGCTCGGCGACGGTTCCGAGCCCCAGACGGGGCCGGTGACGACCGGGGAGGTGGGTGAGCCGTACGAGGGGACCCTGGTGCGGATCTCGGGCATGGTGCTGGGCAGTCCGACGACCCTGAGCGCCGGCCTCGCCTTCGAGGTCGACGACGGCAGCGGGCCCACACGGGTGGTCGTCGGGACCGAGACGGGGATCGACACGGAGGAGTGGTCTTCCGGGACGACCCTCGACCTGGTGGGCGTGGTGGGCCAGCGCGACTCCACCGGTGGCGGCACGGCCGGCTACCGCGTCCAGCCCCGCGACCCCGGCGACGTGCTCCACGTCGCGCCGCCGGCGACCCCCACGCCCGGTACCTCGAGCAGCCCCGGCCCGTCACCCTCGTCAAGCCCGTCCGCCTCACCGTCGCCGAGCGCCGCGCCGGGTCCATCCCTCGTCCCGATCGCCGACGCGCGGGCGCTGGAGAGCGGCAGCCGGGTGCGGGTCCGGGGTGTCGTGACGCTCTCGCCGGGCCTGGTCGACGAGGCGACCGCGGTGGTGCAGGATGGCTCGGGCGCCATCGTGATCAGGCTCTCCGACGAGGCAGGAAGCGTCGTCCGCGGCGAGCTGCTGGAGCTGGTCGGCGTGCGCTCCACGCTGCGCGGCATGCTCACCCTCCGCGTCGTGGAGCCGCCGCTGCGCCTTGGCAACCGGGCCGAGCCGACTGCCGCCCGCGTCCCGACGGGCGTGGTGGGCGAGGACCGCGAGGCGCTGCTGGTCACGCTCCGCGGAGCGGTGGCCACCGGTCCGGTCCGCTCGTCGGCGGGCAGCGTGTACTTCGACCTCGACGACGGGACCGGGCCGCTGCGCGTCTTCTTCCGCCCGGCGGCGGAGATCTCGCTGGTGCTGGAGCGGGGAGACTGGCTGGAGCTGACCGGGATCGTGGGCCAGGAGACGAGCGGCCAGCAGCCGCTCCGCGGCTACCGGCTCTGGCCGCGCGACGACGGCGACGTCCGTCTGGTGGCGCCGGCCACGACGGCCGGGGGAGACCGCGACGCGCCGGGAGAGGGTGCCGAAGGCTCCACCGGCACTGCGGCCGGGCGGGCACCGCTCCCGGCGCCGCCGGGCGCGGGCGCTGACCCCCGCCCGGCCCCGGTGCTCGTCGCCGCGCCCCACGTCTCGGAGGCTCCCTCGCCGACGGCGGCCGCCGAGGCGCCCCCAGCTCCGGCAAGCCCAGGCCCGGACCCGTTGCGCGCGGTGGCCGTGGCGGTGCTCGGGCTCAGCGGCTCCGGGACGATGGCGCTGGTCGCGTGGCGAAGGGGGACCCTCGCGCGGCTGGCCGCTCTGCTGAGCCCGGAGGAACCCGAGGGCGAGGAGGAGCCACGGGACGACCAGGCCCTCGGAACGGCGAGGGGAGCCTCCGCGTGACGAGGGCCTTCCCATGAGGAGGCAGCCGTATACTCGCCCGGACCGCGCACCGGCAGCATGGAGGACTCGGTGGCCCACCTCTCCGGCGCGGATGCGCCGCGCACCGGCGAACGCCAGTACCACATCGGCCTCGCCAGGGGCGAGCTGGCGGAGCACATCGTGCTGGTCGGCGATCCGGGTCGCGTGGCGAAGGTCGCCAGCCGCTTCGACTCGCTGGAGCTGGAACGTCAGAACCGCGAGATCGCGACCGCCACCGGCTCGTACCGCGGCCTGCGGGTCTCTGCGATGTCGACCGGCATGGGTCCCGACAACGTGGAGATCGTGCTGGCCGAGGTGATGGAGATCACCGAGCGGCCCACCTTCGTCCGCGTCGGCTCCTCGGGCGCGCTCCAGCCGGACATCGCGCTCGGGGACCTGGTCGTCTCGATCGGAGCCGTTCGCCTCGAGAACACCACCGACTACTACGTCCATCCTGGCTACCCCGCCATTGCCCACCGCGACGTGGTCTGGGCGTTGGAGGCGGCCTGCCGACAGCTCGGCTTCCGATACCACGTGGGGCTGACCGCCACAGCCCCCGGCTTCTTCGCCCCGCAGGGCAGGCGGATGCGCACGCTCCCCGTTCGCTATCCTGAGCTCGCTGACGAGCTGCGGCGGCAGGGGGTCGCGAACTTCGAGATGGAATCGTCCGCGTTGTTCGTTCTGGCGGGGCTGGCCGGGCTGCGATCCGGCACCGTCTGCGCCGCCTACGCTCAGCGGAGCGACGGCACCTTCATCGAGGGGGCCGCCAAGGAGGCCGCCGAAGCACGCTGCATCGATGCCGGTTTGTCCGGCATTCGCCTGCTCGGGGAGGTAGACTCCGCCGAAGGAGCCGATCCTCTTGCGCGCTGGTCCGAGCTGATCGGCCGACCGAGCGGGTCGAAGTAACCGCACCCGGTGCCGGGAGGGTGCCGGAAGAAGGAGGCAGACGAGCAATGGCAACTCAGGCCTACTGCGTGAAGTGCAAGGCCAAGCGCGAGATGTCGAACGAGCACAAGATCACCATGAAGAACGGCAAGCCCGCCACCGAGGGAACGTGTCCGGTGTGCGGGACCAAGATGTTCAAGATCGGCGGCTGAGCCTCCTCGACCTCGCGACCACCGACCGTCCGGGTCACCCCGGGCGGTCGGTTCCATCTCCGGCGCGGATGGCGGGGCGTACAATCGGGCCACCGTGGATCCCGCAGCCGCGCAGCCGGTCCTCGCGATCGACCTCGGCGGCACCCAGATCCGCGCCGCCTACGTCAGCCCCGACCTCGATGTCCGATTCCGGCGCTCGATCCCGACTGCCGATGAGGAAGGGGTGGAGGCGGTCGTCCGGCGCATCTGCGATCTCGCCGTCGCGGTCCGCGCCGACGCACTCGGGGAGCGCCAGCCGCCCCCGACGGGCGTCGGCATCTCGTCGCCGGGCCCGCTCGACCCGTGGGCCGGCGTGGTGGTGGCGCCACCGAACCTCGCCGGCTGGCGCGACGTGCCGCTCGCCGAACGGGTTGAGGAGGCCACCGGGCTGCCGACCTTCCTCGAGCGCGACACGAACGTGGCGGTCGCCGCCGAGTGGCGGTACGGGGCCGGGGCGGGAGCCGATGACGTCATCTACGTCACCGTCTCGACCGGCATCGGTGGCGGCATCGTCCTCGGCGGCAGGCCGCTGATCGGCAAGGACGCCACGGCCGGCGAGATCGGCCATCTCACCGTGGAGCTGGACGGTCCGCTGTGCGGCGACGGCTCACCCGGCCACGCCGAGGCGATCGGCTCGGGCACGGCCATCGCCCGCGAGGGGCGCGCGCTGCTGGCGCGCCGCGCCGCGCCGGCGCTGGCAGCGCTCGTGCACGGCCCGGATGAGGTGACCGCCGAGCGGGTCGCAGCCGCCGCCGACGACGGCGACGTCGCCTGCCAGGCGGTCCTGGAGCGTGCGTACGTGGCGGTCGGGGCGATGTGCGCGGGGCTGATCAACGTCCTCAACCCGGAGGTGATCGTCATCGGCGGCAGCATCGCCAACCACCGCCCACGCCTGTTCGAGGTGGTGCGGCGCGAGATCGGCAGCCGTGCCTTCGCGGCCCCGGCGGCGCGCGCCCGGATCGAGAGGGCCCGCTTCGGCGACGACGTCTCCCTGATCGGCGCGCTGCCGATCGTCAATGATCGCATTCACGACCCCGCCTACCGGCAGGGTGCATCGGTCTGAGGCAGGAGGAAGCTGACTTGACCCGCATCGGCATCAACGGTTTCGGCCGCATCGGCCGCCAGAGCCTTAAGGCGATCATCGAGCGCCACCCCGAGCTGGAGGTGGTGGCGCTCAACGACCTGGCGCCCACGGCCACCAACGCCCACCTCTTCAAGTACGACTCCACCTACGGGCGGTACGAGGGCGAGGTGTCAGCGGGCGAGGGGGAGATCACCGTCGATGGACGGAGCATCAAGGCGTTCAGCGAGAAGGACCCGGCGGCGCTCCCGTGGCGCGACCTGGGGGTCGACATCGTGGTCGAGTCGACCGGCATCTTCACCGATGCCACCAGGGCGCGCGCGCACCTCGAGGCGGGGGCGAAGAAGGTGATCATCACCGCACCCGCCAAGAACGAGGACGTCACGCTGGTGCTGGGTGTGAACGAGTCGGTGTACGACGCCGATCGGCACCACGTCGTCAGCAACGCCAGCTGCACCACCAACGGGCTGGCGTTGCCGGCCAAGGTGGTCTTCGACGAGTTCGGCATCCAGCGCGGGCTGATGACCACCGTCCACTCCTACACCAACGACCAGAACGTGCTCGACGTGTTCCACAAGGACCTGCGCCGCGCACGCAGCGCCGGCCAGAACATCATCCCCACGACCACCGGCGCCGCCCGCGCCCTGGCGCTGGTGATTCCCGAGCTGAAGGGCAAGTTCGACGGCTTCGCGCTGCGCGTGCCGACCGCGACGGTGAGCGTGATCGACTTCGTGGCCATCACCACCAAGCCGGTCACTGCGGAGAGCGTGAACCAAGCCATGCAGCGCGCCGCCGAGGGGCCGATGCGCGGGCTGCTCGGCTACACCACCGAGGAGCTGGTCAGCTCCGACTTCCGCGGCGACGACCGCTCGAGCATCGTCGACGCCGCCTCGACCATGGTGACCGGAGAGAACCTGCTGAAGGTGATCGCCTGGTACGACAACGAGTGGGGATACAGCTGCCGCGTCGCCGACCTGGCCAGCTTCATGGCCGAGCGGCTGTAGGCCGAGATGGACAAGAAGACGGTGCGGGACGTCGACGTCACCGGCAAGCGCGTCTTCGTGCGGGCCGATCTGAACGTCCCGCTCGACGACGGCAAGATCACCGACGACACCCGCATCCGGGCCAGCCTGCCGACCATCGTGCACCTGCTGGAGCGGGGCGCCATGGTGATCCTGGCCAGCCACCTCGGGCGGCCCAAGGGAAAGGTGAACGATGCGTTCCGGCTCAAGCCCGTGGCGGATCGGCTGTCACAGCTCCTGGGGCGCCCGGTGCGCATGACCGGCGACGCGCTGGGGGCCGGGGTGGACGTGGCGGTCGGCAAGATGAAGCCCGGCGACATCCTCCTGCTCGAGAACCTGCGCTTTCACGCGGAGGAGGAGGCCAACGACCCCGAGTTCGCGAAGGCGCTTGCCGAGCACGCCGACCGGTACGTCAACGACGCCTTCGGCTCCGCGCACCGCGCCCACGCCAGCACCGAGGGGATCACGCATTACCTGCCGGCGGTCGCCGGGCTCCTGCTGGAGCGCGAGGTGGACGAGCTGTCGCGGCTGCTGAAGAAGCCTCCCAAGCCGTTCCACGCGGTGATCGGCGGCGCAAAGGTGTCCGACAAGCTGAGCGTGCTCGAGGCGCTGATCAGCCGCTGCAACGCGATCCTGGTCGGCGGCGGCATGGCGAACACCTTCCTCGCCGCGCGCGGCGTGCAGCTCGGCAAGAGCCTGGTGGAGGAGGACCAGGCCGACAACGCGGTCCGCATCATGAGCCTGGCCAGGAAGAAGCGCGTCAGCTTCATGCTGCCCAGCGACGCCGTGGTGGCGCCGCTCATCCACTACCGGGCCAAGACGCAGACCGTCCCCATCGACGCGGTCCCCAGGGACCAGATGGTGGTCGACATCGGGCCCGAGACGACGGCCGCCTATCTCGAGCGGCTGGGTGCCGCCAAGTCGATCTTCTGGAACGGGCCGATGGGCGTGTTCGAGATCCCGCAGTTCGCGGAGGGCACCAGGGCTGTCGCGCGCTTCCTGGCCGAGCGGACCGACCAGGGGGCGGTGACGATCGTTGGCGGCGGCGACTCGGTGGCGGCGGTCGAGCAGCTGCGCCTGGCCGATCGGATGACCCACGTCTCGACCGGTGGTGGCGCCTCGCTCGAGTTCCTCGAGGGACGCCCGCTGCCCGGCGTGGAGGCGCTCCTCGACCGTGAGGCGCCGCTCGAGCCGCGCTCTGCGGGGAAGCAGGTGACGGCGTGACCACCCTGATCGAGGACATCATCGGCCGCGAGGTCCTCGACTCGCGGGGCAACCCGACCGTCGAAGTGGACGTCCTCCTCGACGGCGGAGCGGTGGGGACCGCCATGGTGCCCAGCGGCGCGTCGACCGGCGCCCACGAGGCGGTCGAGCTGCGCGACGGGGACCGCGCGCGCTACGGCGGCAAGGGCGTCCTGTCCGCGGTGAAGAACGTCAACGAGGTCATCCGGCCCGCCCTGGAGGGGATCGACGCGGTCGACCAGGTGAGCATCGACCGGCTGCTCATCGACCTGGACGCCACCCCGAACAAGTCGAAGTTAGGCGCCAACGCGATGCTCGGGGTCTCGCTGGGCGTGGCCCACGCGGCGTCGGAGGCGCTCGGCCTTCCGCTCTACCGCTACCTCGGCGGGCCCGGCGCCCGCATCCTGCCGGTACCGCTGGTCAACATCCTCAACGGCGGCAAGCACGCGACGCGCTCCACCGACTTCCAGGAGTTCATGGTCGCTCCGCACGGCGCGCCCAGCTTCCGCGAGGCGCTGCGCTGGGCGGCCGAGACCTTCCACGCCCTGGGCGCGCTCCTCCACGAGCGGGGCGCGGCCACGACAGTCGGCGACGAGGGCGGCTACGCGCCCTCGCTCGAAAGCAACGAGGCGGCGATCGAGCTGGTGGGCGAGGCGATCCAGCGCGCCGGCTACCGTCCCGGCGAGGAGATCTCGATCGCCCTCGACCCGGCCGCGAGCGAGTTCTACGCCGACGGCGAGTACCGGCTCGAGCGGGAGGGGCGGTCCCTCAGCACCCCGGAGCTCGTCGACTTCTGGGCCGACTGGGTCGAGCGCTTCCCCCTCGTCTCGCTGGAGGATGGCCTGGCCGAGGACGACTGGGACGGCTGGGAGGCGCTCACCGCGCAGCTGGGCGATCGGCTCCAGCTGGTCGGCGACGACCTGCTGGTGACCAACACCCAGCGGCTGGCGCGAGCCATCGAACGGCGAGCCGCGAATGCCATCCTGGTCAAGCTGAACCAGATCGGAACGCTGACCGAGACGCTGGAGGCGGTCGAGATGGCGCACCGCGCCGGCTGGCGGGTGGTGATCAGCCATCGCTCCGGGGAGACCGAGGACACGACCATCGCCGACCTGGTGGTGGCGGTCAACGCAGGCCAGATCAAGACCGGCTCCACCAGCCGGTCGGACCGGGTGGCGAAGTACAACCGCCTGCTGCGGATCGAGGAGGAGCTGGCCGACGCGGCGGAGTTCGCCGGGCCGCGCGCCTTCGCGCGGGGCACGGGCTGAGGCCGCGACGGGCCGGGTGACCCGCAGCGAGGACGGCCGTCGGCTGAGCCCGCACGCCGCGCGCAACCAGGAGTTCTGGGACGCCTACAGCGACGAGTACCAGGCCTCCCACGGGGCGCAGCTCGGGGCGGTGGGCGCGGCGTGGGGCGTGTGGCAGATCCCCGAGGGCGAGCTGGGCGTGCTCGGCGACGTCCGGGCGCGCGACGTCCTGGAGCTGGGCTGTGGGGCGGCCCAGTTCTCGATTGCGCTCGCCCAGCGTGGCGCCCGCTGCGTCGGGCTCGACCTGTCCGAGCGGCAGCTCGAGCACGCCGGCCGGCTCCAGGCCGCGGCGGGTGTCGACTTCCCGCTCGTGCCCGGCTCGGCCGAGTCGCTGCCATTCGGCGATGCGACGTTCGACGTGGTCTTCTGCGACCACGGTGCCATGGTCTTCGCCGATCCGTACCTGACCGTGCCCGAGGCCGCCCGCGTCCTCCGGCCGGGCGGCCTGTTCGCGTTCTCGTCCTACACGCCGATCGTCGAGCTCTGCTGGCCGCCAGGGGACGACGAGCCGAGCGATCGCCTCGCCGCCGACTACTTCGGGATGCACCGGCTCGAGCTCGGCCACGCCGAGCACGTCGAGTTCCAGCTGCCGTACGGGGAGTGGATCCGGCTATTCCGGCGGAGCGGCCTGGCGGTCGAAGGCCTGGTCGAGATCAGACCGCCGGTAGGCGCCACCAGCTCGTACCGCGGCGCGGAGACGTACGAGTGGGCGCGCCGCTGGCCGCTGGAGCACATCTGGCGCCTGCGTCGCGCCGGCTGAGCGGCCGCAGTCGCGCCGCAGGGCGCCGCTGCGAGACTGCGCCCATGCGCATGAGGCAGCTCCCCACGAGCCAGCTCCGATCAGCTCTCGCCGTCGGGCTCCTGCTTGCTCCGGCTGGCCTTCGTCTGTCGCGTGGCCCGGGTGACCGCGACCCGTGCCTTGCCGGCAGCTGTGCGCGGGACGTCGGCCGACCGCCCGGCCGCGGCCTTGGAAGCCTTGGCCGCGGCGACCTTCTTGCGCTGCGCCGTCTTGCTGGCCGTGGTCGCCTTCTTGGGCGCGCCGCTGGCCACCTCGGCTCCCTGGTCGTCCAGCAGGTGCGCGGCGTTGACCCTGGCCATCAGCCGGCTCTTGCGGCGGGCCGCGTTGTTGGGATGGATGAGCCCCTTCTCGGCGGCGCGGTCGAGCGCGCTGACCGCCGCCACGACCGCCTCGCCGGCGTCACCCTCGGCGCGCCCGGTGGCGATGCTGGTGGCGCGCTGTACCAGGGTCTTCGCCTGGCTGCGCGATCGGCGGTTGATCTCCCGGCGCCGCAGCGAGTGGCGGACGCGCTTCAGGGCGGACGGGGTGCGGGCCCCCTTCCAGGTCCGGGCCTTCCTTGCCAAGTCGTAACCTCAGAGTGGGATCTCGTCTACACGAAACGACGCGCCCCTGTAACGGGAGCGCATCGGACAGGCGTCAAGTATAGCATTCGGCTCGGCCGGTGGTCAGTGGGCACACCGGCTGCCGGGAATGCTGCTCGGATGGCGGAGATCGACTCGACAGCGCGTCCCCGGCAGGCGACAATGCGCCCGGCGATCCGGACCGTGCCCCGTCCGCCGTCACCGAGCTTGTACCGAGGAAGAGACGCTATCAGCAGGGACTCGCAGGTGCCCGCCCTGGACTATCGTCCGGTGGCAGCAGTCCGAGGCGCCTCGGTAGCCTCATCAGCATGACCAGCGCCACGCTCGTCCGTCGCGTCCCGCAGCC
>CAYXZN010000009.1:0-21323 GCA_964469325.1 uncultured Steroidobacteraceae bacterium | reverse complement strand
AGCCGCCAGCACTGGCTGGCGATCGTGGCCCGCACCTGGAAGTTCGTCCTCCTGGCGGTGCTCGGCCTGGCGCTGGTGATCTGGCTGGCCAGCAACGACCGGATCTTCGGCGAGCCGATCGACGGGCTCCTGAGCATCATCGGCCTGCTGGCGCTGCTGGTCGCCCTGGCGCGCTTCGGCTGGGTGATCTGGGACTGGCGCAACCAGGAGTGGCTGATCACCACCCGTCGGGTGGTGCGGGCCGAGGGGATCCTGAACAAGCGGATGGCGGACTCGAGCCTCGAGAAGATCAACGACGCCCGCCTCGACCAGAGCCTGCTGGGACGCATCTTCGACTACGGCACGCTCGACATCCTGACCGCCGCCGAGGAGGCGGGTGGTGGCCAGGTCGACGACTTCCCGATGATCGCCGAGCCGGTGAAGTTCAAGATCGCCATGCTCAACCAGAAGGAGCTGCTGGAGCGGCCCGACCTGGCCCCGGCGGCCTGGCAGCGCCAGGCGCCGCGGCCCGAGCTCCAGCGCCCGGATCCGATGCCGCCGCGGGCGGGCAGCACCCGGGTGCAGGAGGTGCCGGGCGCTCCGACGCCCGCCACGGCTGCCGCCACGCCAGGGGCCGGCTCCGGGGCCCCCGCGGCGTCCGGCGGCCCGCCCCCGCCTGCCCCCGACCCTCGGTCGCCCTCCGAGGAGCTGGCGATCACGCTCGAGCGGCTCGCCGGCCTGCGTGACCGTGGGTTGATCACGGAGGAGGAGTACGAGTCGAAGAAGCGGCAGCTGCTGGAGCGGCTGTAGTGCGGGACGCGCCCCTCAGCGGCCTGCCCGACGGCCTGTACGGAGAAGAGCTCGATCGACGGATCCGCGAGGCGGAGCGCACCATCCGCCAGCGGCTCGATGCCGTGCCCGACCTGGCCGGACAGCCGCCGCGGACCGCCCTCGTGCTGGGGTCCGGGCTGGGCGGCGCCGTCGACCTGCTCGACCCTGCGCCTCGACTGCGGGTCCCGTACGCGGAGATCCCCCACGTCCCGGTCGGATCGGCCGTCGGGCACGCGGGTGAGCTGGTGCTTGGCCGCGCCGCCGGCTGCGGGATCGCCATCCTGTCCGGTCGCGCCCACGGCTACGAGGGCTACTCCGCGAGGGAGACGACGCTGCTGCTGCGCGCGGTGATCTCCCTCGGAGCCGAGGAGCTGGTGCTCACCAACGCCGCCGGGGGCCTCGATCCGGGATTCGAGGCGGGGGACCTGATGCTGATCCGCGACGTCATCAACCTGTCGGGCGAGAACCCTCTGCGAGGCCCGAACGTCGACCGTTTCGGGCCCCGCTTTCCTGCCCTGACCGATCCGTTCGACGCCGGCCTGAGCGACCGGGCGCGAGAGGCGGCGGAGCGGGCCGGCGTGGCGCTGCGGGAAGGGGTGTACGTGATGCTCCCCGGGCCGAGCTACGAGACGCGCGCCGAGCTGCGGATGCTCCGCCTGCTGGGCGCGGACGCGGTCGGGATGTCGACCGTGCCCGAGGTGATCGTGGCGGGCCACGCCGGGCTGAGGGTCCTCGCCGTCTCCCTGATCACCAACAAGGCCACTCCCGAGATGACCGGCGAGGTGACCCACGAGGAGGTGGTCGAGGTGGGCAAAGAGGGGGCGCAGCGGCTGCTCGCCCTGCTGCGCGAGCTAGTCCCGGCACTCGGCTGATGCTGCTCCTCCAGCGGCCGGAGGCCATCGTCGCCATCGCCATCGCGCTCGTGGTGGGGATCACCTTCCACGAGTTCAGCCACGCCGCGACGGCCGACAACCTGGGCGATCGTCGCCCGCGCGCCCTTGGCCGCGTCTCCCTCAACCCGCTGCGGCACCTCGACCCGCTGGGCGCCATCTTCCTGGCGCTGGTCGGGTTCGGCTGGGGCCGTCCCGTGCCGGTCAACGTGGCGGCGCTGCGCGGTGGCCCGATGGGAATGGCCATGGTCGCCGCCGCGGGGCCCCTGGCCAATGTTGCCGTGGCGGTCGCGCTCGCCGTGGTCTACCGCTCCCTCGACCTGGCCGATCTGCTGCCGTCGATCGTCGAGTTCATCCTCTTCCTGGCCGTCGCCCTGAACCTGGTGCTCGCGGTCTTCAACCTGCTCCCCATTCCGCCGCTCGACGGCTACAACGTGCTGCTCGCGTTCCTGCCGCCGCGGCAGGTCTACGCGGTCCAGCGCTACGCGCAGTACGGGTTCCTGGTCCTGCTGCTGCTCGTCTTCCTGTCCTACTACGGCTCGCCGATCAACCCGATCGGCTGGATCTTCGACGCGGCCTTCGCCGCTGCTGGCATATTGACCGGGAGATGACGGTGCACCGCGTCGCGCAGTTCTGGAGCCACGTCACCGCCCGGGTCGAGCCGGGCGAGGCAGCGCGGGCGCGGGCGATCCTGCCGCCCGACGCCCGGGCGCTGTTCGACGCGATGCCGACCGCGGACCGGCGCCACGCCCTCGACGTGGTCGCGCGCCTGCTGGCCGCGGGGCACGACGACCCGGAGCTGCTGGCCGCCGCGCTGCTGCACGATGCCGCCAAGGGAGGCCGCATGCGCCTCTGGCACCGAGTCGCCGGCGTGCTGCTGGAGGCCGCCAGCCCACGGCTCCTGGACCGGGTCGCCAGCTCGGACCACCGCTCCAGGCGCTATCCGTTCCACCTCTACCTCCACCATGGACCGATGTCGGCCGATGCCGCTCGCCGGGCCGGCTGCTCGGACCGCACCGCGCGGCTGATCCGCGGCGAGCCGGAGCCTGCCGATGCGCCGCTGCTGGCCGCATTCCGTGCCGCCGACGAGGCGAGCTGATGCCGCTCCAGCCGATTCCCATCGAGATCGGTCCCGAGCCGCCGGCCGGCGACCCCTTCCGCCTCCAGCTCGAGGTGTTCGAGGGGCCGCTCCAGCTGCTCCTGCACCTGATCGAGTCCCGTCAGCTCGACGTCCTCAGCGTCCCGCTGGCCGACGTGGCCGACGCGTACGTGGAGCACCTCGCCCACCATCCGGTCGACCCGCGCCACCTCGCCGAGTTCATCGCCACCGCCTCGCAGCTGATCCTGATCAAGTCGCGGCAGCTGCTCCCCGGGGAGCCGGCCCCGCCGGCGGTGACGGAGGGGGAGGAGGCGGACGAGGAGGAGCTGCGACGCCGGCTGGTGGAGTACCGCGCGCTGCGTGACGCCGCACGGGCCCTCGGCGAGCGGGACATGGCGTCACCTGCCTACCGGCGCGAGCCGCGCGAGTCGGACCTTCCCCAGCTGCCTCCGGAGCCCATCGCCGTCTCGCGGCTCGCCGATGCGCTGGAGGGCCTTGCCGCCATCGCCGAGCCCGAGCCGCCCGCGCCCGAGGTGGTGGCCCGCGAGGTGACCATCGGCCAGCAGATCGCCATGCTCACCGCGGCGCTGACCGCCACCGGGCAGCTCATCCTGCAGTCGGTGCTCGCCTCGTGCCGCTCCCGGACCGAGGTGACGGTCACCTTCATCGCGGCGCTCGAGCTGGTGCGGCGACGCCGGGTGCGGGCCGAGCAGCGCACCCTCTTCGGCCCGATCCTGATCGAGCGCCTGCCGGAGACCGCGCCGTGACCGACCAGCTGGACCGCCTGGTCGCCCTCCTCGAGGCGCTGCTGTTCATCGCCGAGCGTCCGTTGAGTACCGCAGAGGTGGCGGAGGTGGCCGAGGTGCCGCGGCTCCAGGCCGAGGCCGCCCTGGTCGCCCTGGGCGAGCGGCTGGAGGCGTCGGAGCGCGGGCTCCGGCTCCAGCGCCACGACGACGCCTGGCAGCTGGTGACGGCTCCGGAGGTGGGGACCGACCTGGCACGCTACGCGGCGCGGGAGGAGGCGAGGGTGTCGCCGGCGGCGCTGGAGGCGCTGGCGGTGATCGCCTACCGCCAACCCTGCACCCGGGCCGACGTCGAGCGCGTGCGCGGCGTGGACTCCGACTACGTGATCCGCAGCCTCGTGCACCGGCGCCTGGTAGTCGAGGTCGGACGACGCGACACTCCCGGCCGCCCCGTCCTGTTCGGGACCACCTTCACCTTCCTCGAGCGGTTCGGGCTCACCTCGCTCGAGGACCTTCCGCCGCTCTCCTCGGAGGCTGCGGCCGCGGCCGCGCTGACCGCGGCGGAGCGGGCCGATGCCTCCTGAGCGGCTCCAGAAGATCCTCGCCCGGTCGGGGATCTCGTCGCGCCGCGGCGCCGAGGAGCTGATCGCGGAGGGTCGCGTGCAGGTCAACGGCGTCGTCGCCGGGCTGGGCGACCGCGCCGACCCGGTGGTCGACGAGGTCACGGTCGACGGATCGCCGGTGTCGCAGCTGGCTGAGGTCGTCCATTACGCGGTGCACAAGCCGGCCGGCTTCCTGAGCTCGTCCCGGGACGAGCGCGGCCGTCTGTCCGTCGTCTCGCTGGTGCCGCCGCACTCCGGGGCCCGGATCTGGCCGGTGGGTCGCCTCGACCTCGACAGCGAGGGGCTGATCCTGCTGACCAACGACGGCGCGTGGGCCAACCGGGTCCTGCACCCGCGCTACGGGGTGGTGCGCGAGTACGCCGTGCTGCTCGAGCGGCCATCGCGCTCCGGCGAGCTGGAGCGGCTGGTGAGCGGGGTGGAGCTGGAGGATGGCCGGGCCCGCCTGCTGTCGGCTCGCCTCGTGGGCCCGCCGCGCGAGGTGGGCGCGAGCAGGGAGGAGCGTGGCCGCTGGCTGCGGGTGGAGGTCGGCGAAGGGCGCAGGCGCGAGGTGCGCCGGCTGTTCGAGGCGGTCGGCCACCGCGTGGCGCGGCTGGTGCGCACCCGTCTCGGGGCGGTGACGCTGTCGGGACTCCGCTCGGGGGAGTGGCGTGCGCTGGATGCGAGGGAGGTGGCGGCGCTGGGCGGCCGGCCGGTCACGCCACGGACGCTGAAGGGCCGGCGCGGACCCCTGATGGTCGCGATCGACGGGACGTCCGGGTCGGGCAAGAGCACCATCGGTCACGCGCTGGCGGACCGCATCGGGGCCACCTTCGTCGACACCGGGCTGATGTACCGCGCGCTCACCCTCGCCGCGCTGGAGCGCGGAGTGGACCCCGACGACGGACCGGCGCTCGGCCGCCTGGCCGACGAGCTCGGAATCGAGGTTCGGCGACCGCGGTCCGGCGAGCAGGACCGGCTGGCCACCGTGGTCGTGGAGGGGCGGGACGTGACCCACCAGGTGCGCACGCCGCGGATCGACCGCGCCGTGTCGGCGGTGAGCCGCCACGCCGAGGTGCGCGAGGCGATGGTCGAGGTGCAGCGCCGGGTCGCGCGCCGCGGCGACACCGTGATGGTGGGGCGCGACATCGGCAGCGTGGTGCTGCCCGACGCAACGCTGAAGGTCTTCCTCACCGCGCCGGTGATGGTCCGGGCCGCGCGACGGGCCGCCGAGATGGGCCGTCCGGACCGCGCCGAGGAGTACGTGGCCGAGATCGAGCGGCGCGATCGGCTCGACTCGGAGCGGGAGCTCGCGCCGCTGCGCGTGGCGCCGGGGGCGCTGGTGATCGACACCGGCGAGCTGGACGTCGACCGCTCGGTGGAGGCGATCCTCGCCCACCTGCCGGGCGCGACTGCGCGTCCGAGTGGGCGTCCGACTGCGCGAGCGCGAGGCTGAGCGGCGTGCCCACCTGGTTCTACTGGGTCGGCGGCTGGATCGTTGGCGTTGGGCTGCGCGTGGTCGGACCGTGCCGCGTGGAGGGCCTGGAGCACCTGCCGCGCAGCGGCGCCTTCATCGTGGTCGCGAACCACGTCAGCGACCTCGACCCGCTGGTGCTGGGCTGGGCGACCGGCTACCGGACCCGGCAGGTGATCCACTTCATGGCCAAGGCCGAGATGCGCCGGTGGCCGGTCATCGGCTGGCTGGCGGCGAACGCCGGCGTCTTCTTCGTGCGGCGAGGCGAGCAGGACCGAGCGGCGCAGCGGACGGCGCTCGGGCTGCTGGAGCAGGGACGGCCGGTGGCCATCTTCCCCGAGGGAACGCGGAGCCGCGACGCGAGCCTGGCGGCGGCGCGGTCCGGGGCCGCCCTCCTGGCCATGCGCGCCGGCGTTCCGCTCGTCCCGGTCGGCATCAGCGGCACCGAGCGGCTGCGCCCGCGTGGCGCGAGGCTGATCAAGCGGTCGCGGATCACGGTCCGCATCGGGGAGCCGTTCCGGGTCGCGGAGCAGCGCGACGGGAGGCTCGACCGCGAGACCCTGCGCGGCGGGACGGATCGAATCATGCGCCAGATTGCGACACTGCTCCCCGAGCGGATGCGGGGCGTCTACCGGTAGCCTGACGCCGGGAACGTCGCTTGGTACGATCTTGGCGAATGTCTACCAGTCACGCCCCTGCTGCCACGCGCCCCGAGGTCCGCATCGCCGAGCGGGCCGGCTTCTGCTACGGCGTTCGCCTGGCCATCGACAAGGCCAAGCACGCCCGCGAGCAGGGCAAGACCGTCACCACCCTGGGGCAGCTGGTCCACAACCCGGGCATCAAGGCCGACCTGTCGGACCGCGGCATCCGCACCGCCGACCTCGCCGACCAGGTCGAGGGCGGGACGCTGGTGATCCGCGCCCACGGGGTGCCGGCCGGTGACCTGGACCGGGTGAAGGGCAAGCCCGAGCTGGAGGTGATCGACGCCACCTGCACCTGGGTGCTCCAGTCGCAGAAGGCCGCCAGGGAGCTGGCGGAGGCCGGCTACACGGTCTGCATCATCGGCCACGAGGACCACCCGGAGGTGAAGGGGGTCCGCTCCTACGCCGGCGAGGGGCACGTGGTGGTTGACGACGTGGACCGCTCCACTTGGGAGCGGGTGCCGCGCACCAAGAAGCTGGGCGTGCTCTCCCAGTCGACCATCCTGCCCCACAAGCTGGAGGAGTTCGCCGCCTTCTGCCTGCGCCGATGCCACGACCTGCGCGTGGTCAACACCGTCTGCCCCGTCACCCTGACCCGCCAGGACGACAGCGTGAAGCTGGCGCACGAGGTCGACGCGATGATCGTGGTCGGCGGCAAGAACAGCTCGAACACCAAGGAGCTGGCGGTGAAGTGCCGCGAGATCTGCCCCGACACGATCCACGTCGCCGATGCCGACGAGCTGGAGAACGACCACCGCGACTGGCTGCTCGGCAAGCAGCGGATCGGCGTTACGGGCGGCACCTCGACCCCCGAGTTCGACCTCGAGGACGTCCGCGACCGGATCTACGCCCTCGCCTCTGACTGACCGATCGGAGCCGAGTCCTCGCCAGTCGGCCTGACGGCCAGGTGTTCTACACAGCGCGGAGGCGCTCCTCCAGCAGGCCGGCGTGGTCGAGCAGCAGCAGCCCGCCGAAGGCGGCTCCGGGCCACGCGAACCAGTGGCGGACCCGCAGCTGCGGGTCCTCGGCCGAGTAGGCCTCGGGGAGCATCCCGTCCTCGAAGGCGACGTGGACGAGTCGCCCGAGGGCTTCCTGTGCCGATTCGCCCTCCCCGGTCAGGGATCCGACCAGCCAGGCCTGGACATCGCCGAGGGTCCACGGACCCGGAGTGTGGAGCGACCCGAGCCCACCGTGCCGCCCCGGCGAGAAGCCCGGGTTCTCCGACGACAGCGCAAACTGCATGGTCGCCCGCCAGGACGGGTCGTCGCCGCTGCAGAAGCCCCAGATCGGTGCCAGCGCGGTCACGAGGTCATTCGCGTCGTGGTACGCGACGGCGCGGCCGGCTGCATCAGTCGCGTACAGCCAACGACCGTCGCGCACCAGCAGCCGGTCGAACGCCTCGCGGACCGCGGCCGCGACCTCGTCGAAGCGGCCCGGCTCGAGCTCGAGCGCGCCCGCCGCGCACAGCTCGCCGACCCGCCTGGCCGCATACCAGAGCAGCACCTGGGACGCCGCGATGAACGGGGCAGCGGCAGGGTCGTCGGCGGCGTTCTCGCCACTGGCGATGAGGCCGTCAGAGCCGATCTCGCCGAGAGCCGCTGCCCAGGCCTGGGCGACGACCGGCGTCCAGCGCACCCCGCGGGGCAGGGATCCGCTCGCACGCCAGAAGTCCGCCAACTCGACCAGCGGGTAGAGCTGCTGGTCGGCCTGGAAGGCGAGATCCTTGCGCCGCCCGTTGGCGTGATGGCTGCGCACCCACCGTCCATCGGGTCGCTCACAGCGCCGCCAGAGCCAGCGCAGGTGATCGGCCACCGCCTCGATCTCGCCCGCGACCAGCAGCAGCAGCGCCTGGTAGTAGGCGTCGCGGGTCCACGACAGCGGCAGGAGTCGGTGGTCGGTGAGGATCGTCCGCTCGTTCCTGCCCGCGAGCAGGCACGTGCAGCCGCGGACGTACGCGACGGCGCGGTGCGCGAGTCGTGAAGCCGACTCCTCGAGTGCCTCGGGGACGCAGAGGCGGCGCGCCGAAGCCGCCGCCGGCCGCAACGCGGGGGCAGATGTTCGCAGGCGGTCGATGGAGGAGCGCGTTTCGCCGGCTGTGACTCCGGTATCGAGGATCGCGGTCAGCTCCAGCCCGAGCACGTCATCGGTCAGCAGGATCGCAGAGCCGGGGCCGTCGACTCGCCAGCGCCCGCCGCCGCTCCTGACGCCTGCGTCAGCCGGCAGCTCGGGCGAGCGAATCACGAGCTGGCTGCCGTCCGCCTCGAACGACGTGGTGGCCCGGGTCGGGACCGGTGGGTTGATCTCGGTGATCTCCGCCAGCGCCGGACGGTCGAGCCGGCCAGCCGCCTCGCAGCGCAGCCGCATCGGCGACTCCAGCCGCCAGCGTTGGACGATCGAGCGGGGATCGGGGCCAACCATCGCCTCGACCTCGACCCGGGTCGTGCCGAACCGCCCATGCCAGCGCGGTCGCCCTGGATTGGCCGGATCCGCCTCGAGCTGTGGTGCCGTCCCATCCGGCGCGGTGACGCGCAGGAAGGCGAAGCGCGGATCGGTCATCGCCGCGCGGTGCCGGCGTGTGGCGGCCGGGTCGCCCCGATGGCGCTCGTTGAAGATGGGGAGCGCGTTCAGCTCGACGAAGCCCACCCGCGGGTGCACGGCTCCGAGCGAGAGCCAGCCTCCGTCCTTTCCGAACGAGGCGCACACCACCCCCGACCCGACATCGAGGGGCTTGGTCCCCGGCATTCAGGCGGTCGCCCGGGCGGCGCCTTCCTCTCCGGCCTCGCCGATCGCCCGGTCGGTCTCCGCGTCCAGCCAGCGGATCCTTGACACGTCGAGCCGCAGGCCGACCTCGGTGTCCGGCTCAATCCGGTCGGTGGGACGCGCCATGGCCTTGACCAGCTCGTCGCCGAGACGCAGCGTGAGCAGGTTGTGGGAGCCGAGCGGCTCGACGACCAGGCAGCGAGCTCGCAGCTGGCGATCGTCGCCCGGAGTGGCGTGCACCTCGATGTTCTCGGCACGGATGCCGAGCAGCACCGGCTGGCCGGCTCGCTCCTCGAGCCCGGGCGGCGCGCCCTCGATCGGAAGTCGTCCCGCGCCCTCCAGGTGCGCCACGATCGCTCCGTCCGACTTCTCGACGCGGGCGCTGAGAAAGTTCATGGGTGGATTCCCGATGAAGCCGCCCACGAACCGATCCACCGGCTGGTCGTAGATGGTCAGCGGGTCGCCCACCTGCAGGATGCGTCCCGAGCGCATGACCGCGATCCGGTCGCCCATCGACAGGGCCTCGACCTGGTCATGGGTGACGTAGATCGTGGTCGAGCCGATCTCACCGAGCAGGCGCTTCAGCTCCGCGCGCATCTCGAGGCGCAGCAGCGCATCGAGGTTCGAGAGGGGCTCATCCATCAGCAGCACCTGCGGCTGCATGGCGATGGCGCGCGCCACGGCGATGCGCTGCCGCTGCCCGCCGCTGGTCTGCGACGGGTAGCGGTCGAGCAGGTCCTCGATGTGGAGCAGCTCGGCGGCCGATTCCACCTGGTGCTTGACCTCGTCGCGCGGCGCCTTGGCCATCCGCAGGCCAAAGGCGATGTTCTCGAAGACCGTCATGTGCGGGAAGACCGCGTAGCTCTGGAAGACCATCGCGATCTTCCGCTTGCGCGGCGGGAGATCGGTCACTTCCCGCTCACCGATCACGATGCGTCCCGCGTTCACCTGCTCCAGCCCGGCGATGCTGCGCAGCAGCGTCGTCTTGCCGCATCCCGAAGGCCCCAGCAGCACCACGAACTCGCCGTCGCGGATGGTGAGCGACACGTCGTCCACTGCCCGGACCTGCCTGAAAAGCTTGGTGACGCGCTCGAGCCGGATCTCAGCCATGGGCAGTTCTCACTTCACCACCCGGCCCCACAGGCCGAGCAGGTACCGGCGGATGACGAAGATCACCACCAGCGACGGGATCAGCATCACGAATCCGGCGGCGAACTGGTAGTAGATCGGCGACTGGGTCAGTGCGGTGAGGATCTTGGCCGGCAGGGTCGGGTTCTGCAGGGTCAGGATGACGGCCGCGAACACGTCGTTCCACGACAGGACCCAGGTGAAGATCGCTGCCGCAGCCAGCCCGGGCAGTGCCAGGGGCAGGACCACCCGGACGAACGCCTGAAGCGGGTTGCAGCCGAGCGTCTGGGCCGCCTCCTCGAGCTCCCGTGGCACCCCGATGAAGACGCTGCTGGTGATGAGCACCGCGAACGGCAGCGCCAGCGCGGTGTGCATCAGAGCCACCCCGATGATCGAGTCGTCGATCCCCCAGCGCAGGTACGTGACCGACAGCGGAATGGCCAGGATGACGATCGGGAAGGCGCGCGTCGACAGGATCAGCAGCCGGTACGTGTTTCTGCCCCGGAAGGCGAAGCGGGCGATGGCGTAGCCGGCAGGTGCGCCGATACCCAGGGCCAGCACCAGCGTGATGGCGGCCACCGCCACGCTGCGCCAGAACGAGGGGATCACCCCCGAAGCGTTCAGGAAGAAGGTGATCGTTTCGGTCGAGAACTCCTCCGGGACCCCCTTCGGGTACTCGAATGCGAACTCGCGCGGCGTGAAGGCGGAGATGGCGATCAGCACGATCGGGATCAGGATGAAGAGCGCGAGCAGCGTGGCGGCGAGGTAGACCAGCCCGCGCGCCAGCAGTCGGCGCGGCCCGCGCCGGTAGCGCCGCGCGGGTGCATCGGCCGGCAGGCCAGTGCGCGGGGCGGCTTCGTCCGGCTGATCGGTCATGCGTACTGCTCCTCCTTGGTGGGCAGCAGCCACAGGAAGAAGGCAGTGCTGATGATGGAGAGGATCAGGATCACGCTCGCGTAGGCGGCGGCAACGTGGTCATTGTCGATGTCGGTTGCCCAGCGCTGGGCCTGCTCGGCCAGCACGGTGATGCCGGTGCCACCGAGGGCGATGACGGTCGCGAACACCTGGAAGGCGAGGATGGTGCGAAGGATGAGCGCGACCTGGAGGCTCGGCCGCAGCATCGGCAGCACCACCCGGCGCACCTTCTGCCAGGTGGTGGCGCCGTACACGTCCGCCGCCTCGAGGAACTCGTTGGGGATCGACTGGAGGCCGGCCACCAGGATGATCATGATGATCGAGGTGGCCCGCCAGGCCTCCGCGATGATGATGGTCATCAGGATCAGGAGTGGCGTTTCCGAGCTCTGCCAGATGATCGGCCGCTCGATCAGTCCCAGCCCCTGGAGGAAGCTGTTCAGCCAGCCCGACTGGGTGAAGATGCTGACCCATACGATGCCCGCCACCAGCTCGCTGATCCCCAGCGGCAGAGCGTAGATGTAGAGCCACAGCCCCGTGCCCTTGAGGCGGGCGTTGACGATCAGCGCCATCGACATCGCCAGCACGAACTGGAGCGGCAGGATGAGGATCACCAGCAGCACCGTCGTGCGCAGGGCGTTCATGAAGTTGCGGTCGTTCAGCATCCGCTCGATCGAGGCGAGGCCGAAGCTGCCCGCCTGGTCCTGGAGGGCCAGCACGAACGCCTGGAACATCGGTGTCGCGAAGAAGACGGCCAGGAAGGCGAGCGAGGGAATGAGCAGGGCGTAGGGAGCCCAGCCCAAGCGCTGCGCCTTCACCGGGTCATCGAGGCGTGGGAAGGAGATGGGCCCGGGGCGGCGCATGTGGCCGCCCCGGGGATTGTGTCAGCCAACCTGGCAGGTGCCGTCGCTCGGCGGGTCGGGTGGCCAGCAGGCAGCCTCGGCGGCATCCAGGATCTCCTGGAGGTCCGCCGCGAGGTCGGACAGCGCGGACGCGGGGTCCTCGCCGTCCAGGATGATCGCCTGGAAGGCGTTGCGGAAGACCTCGTTGTACGGCCCGCCCTGGTCACCCAGCCCGACCGGCAGCAGCGATGGAAGCGCGTCGTCAGCGTTCGACTGTGCGGCGACCGCTTCCTGCTGAGCCTGCGTGCCCGGCTCAAGGTCGCCGGGCAGATCGCCGGCCACCACCGGGAAGAACGACACCTCGGTCAGCGTCGTGGCCTGCGTCTCCGGCCGCAGCAGGTACTTGATCAGCTCCTTGGCTCCCTCGGGGTTCGCGGCCGAGTTCGGGATTGCCAGACCTGCGACCACCGGCATGAACGCCCTCCCCTCCGGGCCGCTGGGGCTCGCAAACGCGACGATCTCGTCCGGCTGGTTGCGGAGCGCGTCGATCAGCCGAGCGGTGTGGTCCCACGCCACCCAGACCTCGCCAGACTGCAGTGGCTCCTGCATGAACCCATAGGTCGTCGACTGCGGGTTCACGTACTGCCACGTCTCCTCCAGCCAGCTCCACATCTCGACCGCAGAGTCGCCGGCGAACGTCGTGTTCAGCCCGCCGGTGAAGGCCGGGTAGGCGTAGCCCTGGAAGAAACGGTGCCACAGCCCGTCCTGGCCGGCAGGGAACCCGAGCCGGCGCTCGCCGGTCGCATCGGTGATGTTCTGGCCCCACTCGGTGATCTGGTCCCAGGTCAGGCTGTTCAGATCCGCTCCCTCGGGCAGGTACTCCATGGCTTCCTGCCGCGCGGCCATGATGTAGGTCGCCTGCATCCATGGGATGTAGAGCTGCTGGTCGGTGTTGAGCCGGCCGAGCTCCATGAACTCCTGGTTCACGTCGCCAAGCTCGGCCACGACGTCGCTGAGGTCCATCAGCAGATCCTCGGCGGCGAAGGCGGAGAACTCACCGTGCAGGCCGCCGATCAGGCTCACCTCTCCCGAGCCCGCCTCGGCCTCCGATCGGATGCGGTCGTTGAAGGGACCGGACTCGGCGCCGATGAACTCGACCTCACCCTCGAAGTCGGTGAGGATCGTGTTCCGCATCTTCTCCTGCTCTTCGACCGGGACCAGCTGGCTGGACAGCATCACCACCCGGCCAATTTCGCCGTCACCGTCCCCGTCGTCGGGCGACTCGCCCGGGCTCGTGCCCGGCGCGGTGGGTGTCGGACTCGCACCTGCCTCGCAGGCCGCCAGCGCCAGGGCGAGCGCCGCCAGCAGCGCCGCCAGGATCGTCCATGTCGATCGGTCCTTTCGCATGTCTCCTCCTCGTCTTGCTCAGGTGATCACGTTGGCTGCCGGGTGCCCCTCGGTCGCCCTCCTTTCCGTACGAACGCAGCCGCAGCTGCGGCGGATCCGAACCCGGGTCGGAACCCGGGCCAGCCAGGGCGTCTGCGACGAAATGCGCCCCTCGATGCGCTCAACCAGTCGTCGCGCCGCGAGCGCTCCCATCGCCGCCGCGTCCACCGTCACGGTCGTCAGGGGCGGATCGGCGAGCGACGCCCAGGTCGTGTCGTCGAAGCCAGCCACGGCCGGTCCGCGGCTGCCGGAGCGCCGGACCTCCCGGAGCGCCCCGATCGCCATGGCGTCGTTGACGCCCACCACCGCGTCCCAGGAGCCGGATCGACCGGGTAGCGAGCGGTAGGCCTCCCTGCCATCTCGCACGGTCGTTTCGGGCCGGTGAACGGCGTGCCGTGCCAGACCGGCTCGGGAGAGGGCCTCCTGGTAGCCGGCCAGCCGCTCCGCGGTGCTCGGCCATTCCGGTGGGCCCCCCAAGAAGGCGATCCGCCGATGGCCGTGGACCTCGAGGAGGTGGCGGGTCAGCTCGTGCATGCCCGCCGCGTTGTCCGCCAGCACCGCGTCCACCGGCACCCCTCCATCCGGCGGATGCCGGCGGTTGTCGATCAGCACCACGGGACGACCCGACGCGATCAACGCGTCCACCGCCTCGGCCGGGTAGGTGGGACCCAGCAGCAGGATCCCGTCGCTCCTGCCGTCCCGAGCAGCAGGGTGGGAGGTCAGCCGGGCCACGTCACCGTCGTCGGCGACGCTGTAGAGCAGGTCGTAACCGAGCGAGCGCAGGGCGCGCGAGGCGCCGAGCACGATCCGGGCTCCGAAGGTGCCCTCGCCGAGCCCCGGGTACTGGGCGTGGTGGACGAGCAGCGCGATGGTCGAGGTGCGCGCCATGGAGAGGTTGCGGGCCGCGAAGTGGGGGACGAAGTCGAGGTCGCGTGCCGCTGCCTCAACCCGTTCCCGCGCCCCCGCGGAGACGTATCGGCGACCGTTCAACACCCGAGAGGCGGTGGCCTGGGAGACACCGGCGCGTCGGGCGACCTCGGACAGCGTGGCGGGCATCGTACCTCCGGATCCACTCTGGAAGCGCTTCCAGAGTGGGCGGCCATTCTACGCAGCTGAACCAGTGAATCGTCAACAGGGCGGCAGGAAGAGCGGTCCCGTCGCGCCGACGGCGATCACGAGGGCGAAGAGCAGGTCCAGCACGAGGCCGCCGAGCGCCAGCCGCCCGCGGTGGCTGTCGGCGGGCGGGCGGCGCCAGACCAGGGCCGCCGCCAGTGCCGAGCCCAGGGCGCCGGCGAGGGTGAGCGCTGACACGGCGTGCAGGAGCGGCACGGTTCCGACGAGCATGACGAGCGCGTCCGAGAGCGGCGAGGCGGGTCCGCACTCCAGGCCCACCGCCAGGTAGCTGAGGAGCAGGTGCAGGCTCCACGCGACCGCGCCGCCCAGCAGGCCGACCCAGAGCAGCATCAGGCGAACAGTCGCGGCGCGAGGTGCACCGCCCCGTAGGCGACCAGTGCCGCCACCGCCGTGAAGGCCCACCACACCGCCGCCACTTCGATCGCCGCACCTCGCCGCGAATCGGACCTGCCACGCACGGCGCGACCCAGCAGCACGCCGGACAGCAGCATGCCGACCGCGGCTGCCGCGACCGGGAAGGCAGACAGGGCCCAGGCGACGGCCGCGTATCCCGACGCGTCGGGCGGCGGGGCGCCCGCCACCAGTCCCCACACCTGGAGCGCGGCGTAGCCCAGGCCAAGCGCGAGCGTCGTCTCCAACGCCCAGTGTAGCCGGGACGCCGCGCTCCTGGCATTGGCGCGCCGGGCCAGGACGGCCGCAACTGCCGCGACGATGGCGGCGGCGACCGCCACGCCACCCGGCAGCGGGTCGGGCAGCGACGCGCCGGCCGGCGGCCACGTCTCCGCCTTGTAGGCGAGGTACAGGTGGGCGAAGACCGCGTCGGCGAAGAAGGTGGCAGCCGCGGCGGTTCCCAGCACGCCGCCCCACCACACCGTCGAGCGCGCCCCTGCGGCGTGGACCGGCAGCCCGGCCGGCAGGCTGCGGCCGCGGCCGGGAAGGTCCGGCTCCGCGCTCCGGTCCAGCCCCCAGATGACCAGCAGCGCCACCGCGGCCAGCACCCCGACCCCGGCGAGCGGGTAGAGCCGCACGACGACCGCGGCGCCCGCCGCCGTGAGCGCCAATGCCGCCCACAGCGGGACGAGGCTGTTGGACGGCAGCGGCACCACGCTCTCCGGCTCGGCGTCGAGCGCGCCCGTGCCGAGCGTCTCGCGCGGCAGGCTGGCCGGCGGGTCGCCCTCCAGCCCGGCCGGCAGACGGTCGACCTCGGCGGCGGCGCTGTCGCGGCCCCGGACCGGCTCGAGCGACCGGATGGCCGGGATGGTGGCGAAGTTGTAGACCGGAGGCGGGGATGCGACCGCCCACTCCAGCGATCGGCCGTGCCACGGATCGGCGCCGGCGTCGGGTGCGGAGCGCCACAGCGCCAGGGCGACCGCCGCCGCGAAGACGCCGACCCCGGCGATCATGAACAGCACGCCGGCGCTCGACAGCAGGTTGAAGACGTTCATCCACGTCTCCGACTCGAAGGTGTAGACGCGCCGGCGCATCCCCAGCAGGCCCAGCTGGTGCTGGGGCAGGAAGGTGACGTTGAGGCCCACGAAGAAGAGCCAGAAGAACCACCTGCCCAGTCGCTCCGAGAGCACCCGCCCGCTCAGCTTGGGGAACCAGTACCACAGGCCCGCGAAGATCGGCAGCACCACGCCCCCGACCAGGACGTAGTGGAAGTGGGCGACCACGAAGTAGGTGTCGTGGCTCTGCAGGTCGAACGGCACCGAGGCCACCATCACGCCCGTGATCCCGCCCAGGACGAAGGTGACGAGGAAGCCGATGACGAACAGCATCGGCGTCGTCAGCCGGATCCGCGGCGCTTTCAGCAGGGTGGCCAGCCAGGCGAACACCTGCACCCCGGACGGGAGGGTGATCATCATGCTGGCCGCCGCAAAGTACGCGAGCCCGAGCCACGGCAGGCCGGTGGCGAACATGTGGTGGACCCACAGCCCGAAGCTGAGCACCGCGGTCGCGACCAGGGCCGCCACGATCAGCAGGTAGCCGACGATCGGCCGCCCGGCGAAGGTGGCCAGCACCATCGACGCGATGCCGGTGGCCGGGATGAACATGATGTAGACCTCCGGGTGGCCGAAGATCCAGAACAGGTGCTGCCAGAGGATCGGGTCGCCGCCGCGGGTGGGGTCGTAGAAGGGCATCCCCACGCTCCGCTCCAGCTCCAGGAAGGTGCTGGCCAGCACCACCGCCGGGAAGGCGAACAGGATGGCGAAGGCCATCATCAGCACGCTCCAGGCGAAGAGCGGCATTCGCATGGCGGTCATCCCCGGCGCTCGGAGCTTGAGGGTGGTCACGATCAGCTCCACGGCGGCGATGAGTGCCGAGATCTCGGCCAGCGTCACGGCGATCAGCCAGATGTCCAGCCCTGGACCGGGCGAGAAGGTGGAGCTGGTGAGGGGCGGATAGGCGAACCAGCCGCCGTCGGGCACGACGCTCGGCAGCAGCTCTCCGCCCGGCCACAGGAAGTTGACGATGTCGGGCAGCGTCGACGCGTAGAGGAGCAGGCCGCCGAACAGGTAGAGCCAGTAGCCGAAGGCGTTGAGGCGCGGGAACGCCATGTCGCGGGCGCCGATCATCAGCGGCAGCAGGTAGATGGCGATCCCCTCCACCATGGGTACCGCGAACAGGAACATCATCGCCGTGCCGTGGGTGGTGAAGAGCTGGTTGAAGATGTCGGGCTCGACCAGCTCGCTCTCGGGGACCGCCAGCTGGGCGCGGATCACGGTCGAGTCGAGGCCAGCGATCAGGAAGAATCCCAGGGCGGTGACCACGAAGCGCAGGCCGACCTGCTTGTGGTTGACGGCGCCCAGCCAGCCCCTGATGGTGGGCGGCGACTGCCAGGCGCGGACCAGGAGCTCCCGGCCGGCGGCTGCCATGAATCAGCGCGGCTTCAGGAAGAGGCCCCAGGCCAGGACCGCCAGCAGCAGGGGCAGGGCCACCGCCGCCACGCTCGCCAGGCCGATCTTCACCGGCGACGCGCCCTGGCGGAACCTGCCGCGCGCCATGCCCATGACGGCCAGGATGGCGGCCGCCAGGGCGACCACCCCGAGCACCAGCACCAGCCACGGAAAGACGGTCATCGATCGGCCCTCACCCGCAGCAGGAAGCCGCCGCCGCCGCACCCTCCCCGCAGTCGCCGGCGTCGCCGGCGTAGAGCGTGAAGCGGTGGTCGGCGTGATGGAGCCCGCAGTACTCCCCGCACTGGCCGATGTAGACGCCTGGCTCCGACGCCGTGATCCAGATCTCGTGCCACTCGCCGGGCACCATGTCCTGCTTGCCGGCCAGCTGCGGCACCCAGAAGGAGTGAATCACGTCGTCGGAGGTGACCCGGATCCGAACCGGCTCGCCGACCGGGATGTGGATCTCGTCGATGAGGGGCTCCGAGAGGCCGGGGCACCGCACCTCGTACGACCACTGCCGGGCGACCACCTCGATGGTGGCGACCGGCTCGCGATCGGGTCGTGCCTCAGACGCCATCACGCCGATCGTCATCGCCCAGACGACCGGCAGCATCACCAGCGGGAGGACGATGCCGCCCAGCACCACGACCAGCAGGCCGCCCTGGCCTCTGCTGTCCGGCGACGGGCGGCGCAGGATGGCCCACAGCAGCAGGCCGAGCACGATCGCCATCACCGCCGACCCCAGGCCGAACATAACCCAGTGCAGCCAGATCGCGGCATCGGCCCGCGGCCCGGCGGGCGTCAGGGTGCTCGCCTGGCTCTGGCAGGCCACCAGGGCCGGCAGCGATGCCACGCCGGCCGCCCCCCGCCGCAGCCTCCGAACACGGAAACGCCCTCCCACGCCGGAGCAGGAGCAGCAAGGCCCGTTCCGGAAGGCAGATCGGCGGGCGGCTAGACTCCGGGCCATGCCCTCCCTGCCCGTGGTGGCCGTCGTCGGCCGTCCCAACGTCGGCAAGTCGACCCTCTTCAACCGCCTCGTCGGGGAGCGGCTGGCGATCGTGGAGGACGTGCCCGGCACGACCCGCGACCGCGTCTACGCCGAGGCCGAGTGGCGCGGGCGGCGCTTCACAGTGGTCGACACCGGCGGGCTGGAGCTCGATCCGGGGAGCTCGATCGAGGAGCGGGTCCAGGACCAGGCACGGGTGGCGGTCGGAGAGGCGGATCTGGTGCTGTTCGTGGTCGACGCCGCCGCCGGACTCGCCCCGCTCGACCACGAGCTGGCCGATCGTCTGCGACGCAGCGACAGGCCGGTGCTGCTGGTGGTGAACAAGGCCGACAACGCCCGGCGCGAGACGGAGGCGGCCGAGTTCCACGCGCTCGGCATCGACCCGCTGATCGCGGTGAGCGCGCAGCACGGCCGGAACACCGGCGATCTCGCGGACCTCGTCGTGGAGCGGCTTCCGCCGCCCCAGCCCGGGGAGACGGAGACGGCATCGGCGCAGGAGGAGGCCCTGACCGAGGAGGAGCTGGAGGAGCTGGCAGCGGCCGAGGTCGGGCCGCCGCGGATCGCGATCGTCGGGCGCCCCAACACCGGCAAGAGCACGCTGGTCAACCGGGTGCTGGGCCAGGAGCGGATGATCGTCAGCGAGGTCCCGGGCACCACTCGCGACCCAACCGACTCACTGGTGAGCGTGGATGGCCAGCCGGCCGTCCTGGTCGACACCGCCGGCATCCGCCGCCGAGGTGCCATCGACCGCGGCATCGAGCGCTACAGCGTGCTGCGCAGCCTGAAGGCGATCTCCCGGGCCGACGTGGCGGTGGTGATGGTGGACGCCACCGAGGGCTACACCGCCCAGGACGCCCACGTGGTGGGCTACGTCCTTGAGGAGGGGAAAGGGCTGGTCCTGGTGCTGAACAAGTGGGACGCTGTCGAGCGCCACGAGCGGACCGCGGACGAGTGGCTGCACCGCCTGCGGCGGGAGGCGCCGTACCTGTCGTGGGCGGCGATCGTCTTCGCCAGCGCGAAGACCGGCCGCAGCCTCGACCGGGTCCTGGGGGAGGCGATGCGGGTCGCCGACGAGCGGCTGCGCCGGGTGCCGACCGGCGAGCTGAACCGCGTGGTGGGCGACGCGGTGCGTGCCCATCCGCCGCCCCCGGTCCGCAACCGGCAGCCGAAGGTGTACTACGCGACCCAGGTGCGGATCGGCCCGCCCACCTTCGTCATCTTCGTCAACGACCCCGAGCTGATCCACTTCAGCTACCGGCGCTACCTCGAGAACCGGCTGCGCGACGCCTACGGCTTCCTGGGCACGCCGATCCGGATCCTGCTGCGCCGCCGCGAGTCGGAGGAGGGGCGGGCGCGCTCCCGGCGAGGACGTCGCCCGAGGTCCCGCGGGCGGCGCTAGCGGCTCCCTATACTCGGAGCCCAGATGAGCGACCAGATCGGCGTCATCGGCGCCGGCGCGTGGGGGACCACCCTGGCCATCCTGCTCGCCGCCGCGGAGCGGCCGGTCACGCTCTGGGCGCACACCCCGGCGCGCGGCGAGGAGCTCGCGAGCGCCCGGCGCAACGACCGCTACCTGCCGGCGCACCCGTTTCCACCCAACGTCCGCGTCGCCACCGATGACGGATACCTGGGCGAGCCGCACCGGCTCTTCGTCCTGGCCGTCCCCTCCGCGCACGTTCGAACCACCCTTCGCCGGCTGGCGCCGGTGTTGGCCGCCGATGCGCCGATCCTGTCGGTGGTGAAGGGGATCGAGGAGGGGACCTACCTGCGGGTGAGCCAGATCGTGGATGCGGAACTGCCGGGTCGCCGCGTGGCCGTGCTCTCCGGCCCCAACCTGGCGCGGGAGATCGCGGACGGCAAGCCGGCCGGCAGCGTGGTCGCCTCGCCCGACTCATCCCTGGCGGCCGATGTGGTGGCGATCCTGTCGGGACCGCGCTTTCGCCTGTACACGAACCCCGACCTTGCGGGAGTCGAGCTGTGCGGCGCCCTCAAGAATGTCGTCGCCCTTGCGGCGGGGATGGTGGATGGGCTGGAGCTTGGCGACAGCGCGAAGGCGGGGATCATCACCCGCGGGCTGGCGGAGATGACGCGCCTGGGCGTTGCCGCCGGCGCGCACCCCATGACCTTCGCCGGGCTGGCGGGGGTGGGCGACCTGATCGCCACCTGCATGAGCCCGCTGTCGCGCAACCGGCGCGCCGGCGAGCTGATCGCCCGCGGCACGCCCTGGCCGCAGGCCGCCGGCGACCTGAGTGGGGTCGCCGAGGGGGTGTCGAGCCTGGACGGCGCCCTTGGCCTCGCTGCGCGCCACGACGTCGAGCTGCCGATCGCCGAGCAGGTGCGCGCCGTGGTCCACGGGGAGCGCGCGCCGCACGATGCCGTCGCCGCGCTGATGTCACGCGAGCCGAAGGACGAGCTGGCGACCCTCTCCGGCCGGACCTGATCCGAGCCGGGTCCTGACTCAGGCCGGCGCGGCTGGGGCCGCCGGGGCGGCCGATACGGGCGCGGTGCCGACCTGGTCGGCCCACCACGCGCCGCCGTCGGCCGATCCCCACAGCCAGTGGAGCGCGCCCTCCAGCCGCTCCGCGTCGCAGCAATCGCGCAGCAGGCGGGCGTTGCGGGGCAGGGCCAGATCGAACGGCACCCGGCGAGTGAGGACGACGATCCGCTCGATGCGCGGCGCGAAGGCCAGGATGGCGGCGGTCACCACGCTCCCCTCGCCGTCGTCGACCAGCATGCCGTACGGCGTGGCGCCGCGGGCGAGGCGCCGCAGGAGCTCCTGTGGCTCGAGCTGCTCGGCCGCGATCCCCATCTCCTCCACCACGTCGCGCAGCAGGTCACCGCTCGGGCGATCGACCTGGGCGATCCAGACGTGGGGCGTG
>CAYXZN010000008.1:0-22386 GCA_964469325.1 uncultured Steroidobacteraceae bacterium | reverse complement strand
TTCTGAGTAACGGCGGTGACTGCGAGCCTCGTCGACTGCAACTAGAGTCCGTACCTCAACTATTTATGGACCCAGACCAAGGGGGGCCGATGAGTCGAAAGGAGGCTCATCGCAAGCGACACTCGCCACGGCCCGAGAGCCTGCGGCGGATCGTGGAGCGACGTCGGAAGATCGCCGACCGCGAGTCGGCGACGAAGCTCAGCCGCTGGGTCGCCAGAGCACGGAGACCGACCACGTGACCGCGAGCAGGACCCGCATCTACCTGCTGGTCAGCGACGGCCTCCTGGTCGAGCTGCTCAAGGAGGTGGTGTGGCAGCTCTACGGCGCAGCAGTGCGGGAGACGGACGCCGCCACCGTCGAGGAGGTGGCCGCCCGCAGCCCGCACCTGGTCTTCGTCTCGTGCGGGCTGGACCTGGACGCCCAGATCGAGCTGCTGGGCCTGCTCCGCTCTCATCCGGTCCTGGAGGGCGTTGCGCTCGTGCTGGCCAGCGCCGATCTGCACGCCGTCCGCGAACGACGACGCGAGCTGACGGAGCTGAGGGTCGAGCTCGTCCCGATGCCGTTCGAGCTGGCCGAACTGGAAGGCCGTCTCGACCTCCTGCTGCTCGGCCGCCCTCACGGCTGGATGGAGGTCGACGCCTGGTCGGCCCGGGCGCTTCTGCCTGCCTCGGGCACGGGATCCGCCCACGGCCTGCCTCGCGGGTCGTTCGAGGGGAGGCGGCGGAGCGCATGAGCGCTTGTTGACCGACCGGCACATTTGAGGTTGACTTTGGGGACGCTGCTCGCCACCCACGGTGAACGACATGGGCACGCCTCGTTCCCCGCTCGGGCACCGCACGCTGTCGGTGCCACGCACCGACACCCTGTTCGCGCACGTGGTGGCAACCCACGCGCAGGCCTTCTACGACACGCGGGCGACGATCGCCGCCGCCCGTCGCCGGGTCAGGCTGCGCTACCCGCGATCCAACCTGTTTCGACAGCGGAAGGTGCGGATCGCGGACGTCCTCCAGGACGTCTGGTTCGGCTTCCGTGAGGGACGGATGAGCCCGCCGCTGCTGCAGTCTCGATGGTGGCGAACACGCGGGACCGCCAGCGCGGAGATGGACCAGGGCGGGGTGCTGCATCGGCCCAACCGGGCTTTCCGCGCGCTGGTCGGCCTCCAGCAGACGAGCGCCAGCAGAGAGCTCAGGGGATGGGTACCGGCGGTGCTGAGAATGGACCTCTGCAGTCCCGACGGCTGGCTTGCCCACGCCGGAGAAGGCACCAGCATCCTGGTCTCTTCCCGACTGGAGCTCGAGTTCCACGCGATCTGGGATGGGGCCGGCGCAGGTCGAACCCTGCTCTTCGTACGTCCGCTCCCGGAACGGGATGCCGACGCGGAGCGCCTCGCCCTCGAGGCCAGCAGCCTCGGCGCTGCGCGACAGCGCGCCAGGGCGGGCCTGCTGGAGCGGGTGCAGCGGAGAACCCTGGGGCCTGGGGAGCACCTGCGCGAGGCGATCGCCGGCGGCGAGTGGGCTGCGATCGTGGTCGGGGGCGTGGTGCGGGTCTACCTGGCCAGCGTCCAGGCGGAGCCGACCGCGTTCTACGGGCGGCCTGGGGACCTGGTCGGCAACCACTGGTTCCCGAGCGACGAGTCCGCCCGGATCGGCCTCCAGGCGGTGACGCCGGTGAAGCTGCTGATGCTCAATGCGGATAACCTGGGCCGGCTGATGACCAGGAGCGTCAGCTTCTCGCGGGCAGTCGCGACCGAGGGACGCCGGCAGCTCCGCCACGTGGTCGAGGCGTACGCATCCCGATCCGGCGGGAGCCTTGCGCAGCGGCTGGCCCGCGAGATCCTGGTGCTCTCCGAGATCCTGGGCGATGCGTTCCTGCCACTCACCGAGCAGCAGCTCGCGGAGGGGGTGGGCAGCCCGCGCGAGTCCGTGGCCCGCGCGATCGGCGATCTGCGGAAGGTCGGCTCGCTGGCGACCACCCGCTACGGGGTGCTGATCCTGAACCGGGCCGGGCTGCGGGCCCTCCGCGACTCGGTCGCCTAGGGGGCGCGATCCGCCTCCTGGTCATCGCGCTCCTCCTGCTCCGACTCGGCGGCCAGCAGCTCGTTGGCGCGGAGGGTGGCCGACCGCAGCAGGCCCAGCGCCTCGTAGATCGACTCCAGCTCCGCCCCTCCCTCCTCGAGCTGGCGGAGCAGGGAACGGTAGGCGGCGGTGAACGCGGGCATGGCCCGCTGGAGGCGCTCGCGGCCCAAATCGGTCAGCGCGAGGAGCCGCGCGCGGCGGTCGGTCGGATGTCCGAGGCGCTCGATCTCACCGGCCTCGACGGCGGGAGCGAGCATCGTGGAGAGGGTGGTGATCGGCAGGCCGAAGTCGCGCGCGGCCGCGCTCAGCGTCCTGGGGCCGTTGGCGAACAGGTAGCTGTACAGGGCGTACTCCTCCCCGCTCATCCCGCTCTGCGACAGCGCCAGCCGCATGAACCGCCGCGACGCCTGGTGAGCCAGGTACAGCTGGTACAGGAGCGTCAGCCGTCGCGGCTCGCCCTCGTCCATGGTGCTCGGTGAACCCTCTTTACTACGGAACCGTAATAAGTAGTACGGATCCGTAACATGGTAACGGCTGCCGAATGCAGGGCCTCGCGGCGCTCACGATCGGCCTCCTCCTCGTCCTCGCGTCCTGCACGTCCGGCAATCCGCCGGGCGCATCGGCCTCACCATCGGCTTCGCCGCAGGCATCGGCGTCAGCGGGAGCATCGGCTTCACCTCCGCCGGTCGCCTTCGACTGGGTCGGCGCGGACCCGGTCGTCACCCGGGAGCTGGCGGGGCTGCCGGAGGAGCAGTACATCAACCCGGGCGCGGTGGTCGAGCACGAGGAGCAGCTGCACATGTTCGCGAACCTCTTCACCGCCTGGCCGGGCCGCGTCCGGGTCGCCCACCTGGTCTCGGCCGATGGCCTCGCCTGGGAGAGCGCCGCTGCGGAGCCGATCCTGGCCAGCGACGACGTCCCCTTCGCGAACCCGGGGATCGACGTCTCGACCGGCTTCGTGGCCGACGACGGGACCTGGGTGCTGATCTTCGAGACGGTGGAGTCAGGCCCGTGGGCGATCGGACGCGCCACCGCGCCCGGGCCCGACGGACCCTGGAGCGTCGACCCCGGACCGATCCTGGAGCCCGGCGCGGCCGGGTCATGGGATGCCGGCGGGCTCGCCTGGCCCAGCGTGGTCAGGCTCCAGGGCCGCTGGGCGATGTACTACACCGCCTTCGATCGACCGCGGGGGACCGGTGCGATCGGCATGGCGACGTCGGCCGACGGGACCTCCTGGACGAAGCACGAGGGGCCCGTGCTGGAGGCAGAGGCCGACTGGGAGCTGGGCAAGCTGGACCGGCCGCGCGTGGTGGCCACGCCCGAAGGGTTGCTGATGGTCTACGCCGGCGGCCGCCTCACCGACCGCGGCCTGGCGAGCTCAACCGACGGGATCAGCTGGGAGCGCCTCGGCGACGGGCCCGTGATCAGCGCGGCCGACTTCCCGGTCAGCGGACGCGCCTGGGACGCGGCCCTGCTGTACCGCGCCGGCCGGCTGCACTACTGGCTCGAGATCGGGACCACCGGAGCGGCGGGGACGCAGGTCTACCTGGCCACCGCCGATCCGCCGTGACCCCCTGGAGCTAGCCGGCGGCTCCGCCGCCGAAGATGCCCAGCAGGCTCAGGATCCAGAACAGCAGGACGACGAACAGGATCAGCCCCAGGACGTCCCACAGGACGTTCGCCGAGCCGTACCAGCCGGCCCGCGGGCCGAAGCTGCCCAGCAGCAGCACGACGAGCACGATGATGATCAGCCACTCCATATCGATCTTCTCTCCCTCTCACGCTCCCGTGTCCAGGTCACCGGGCCAGCGCCTGCTCACGAGCAAGTTGGACGCCGGACCAACTCACGCTGGCGGGATCGCGGATTCGGATCGCCGCCTGCTTCCCGCTCCGCTACCCTCAGCGGGAGCGGCGGTACCGGCTGCCGGCGACAAGAGCGAGGGGCTGATGGCAACGGTCTGGGTCATCGACGACGAGCCGCTGATCCGACACGCCATCGTGTCGGTCCTCGAGCAGGTCGGCTACCGCGCCGAGGGCTTCGAGAACGCGGAGACGTTCTACATGCGCCTGACCGGCGGGCCGGATCGGCCGGACCTGCTGATCGTCGACCACATGCTTCCCGACGAGTCGGGTGCCGAGATCGTGCACGCGCTCCGCGAACGCCGCGAGTACGCGCAGATCCCGGTGCTGTTCGTCACGGCGGTCGGGCCGGACGATGCGGATCGACTGGAGGACCTTGCGCCGGTGCTGCGCAAGCCGTTCGACTTCCGCGACCTGGTCGCGCAGGTCCAGGCAATGGCGCCGCCCACTGCCTGACGCAGGCTCAGCAGCTCGCCCCACGGGCTGTATCGAGTCCGCGCTGCCATACCGATATCACCTCCCACGCAACGAAAGTCACAACGTTGGTCACAACTTCCGCCACACGAGTGGTGGCGACGCGCATCATAGACAGATACAAACCTGACAACGTGGTTGTCAGGATCCTTGTATCTCGACGGGGCGGTCAGGCCACGCGCCTCAGGTCCGGGTGCGTCGCCGCGGCCCTCCTCGGACCGCGGCCGCCCAGCAGGGCCGCGCTGCCAAGCGACGCGGTGAGCAGAAGCGCGCACCGGCTGAGGACCATCGCCGCGAGGGCGGCGCTGGCGGGGAGCCCCAGGCCGGCGAACAGGAGCGACAGGAGCCCCTCCTGGATCCCCAGCCCGCTCGGCGTCAGTGGAACGGCGAGGGCCAGGCGCGCGACGGCGATGGCGGCGAGAACCGGGACGGCGGGCACGGCCGGCACGAGGGAAACGACGAGCACGTACGTCAGGAGCACGCTGCCCGCATGGAAGACAAGCCCTCCGCCGATCCCGACCAGGGCGGTCCGCGCAGCCGATTGCCCGGCCCGCGGCAACCTCCCGCTCCGCCGCGCACGGAACACGACCGCCGCGCCGCCCAGCACCACGAACGACGCGGCAAGGGCCCATACGGCGCCGCCCACGGCGGGGCCGGCCGTCGACCCCAGCACGGGCAGCGCCGCCGCCGCGAGCAGGCTGAGCGCGAGGTAGCTGGTGACCCGCTGCACGACGACCGGCCAGAGCGCGGCATCGGTTCCGTGACCGGCGCCGCGGAGGGCCTGCACCCGGTAGGCGTCGCCGCCGAGGTTGGCGGGGGTGATGCCGCCCAACGCCTGCGCGGCGTAGTACTCGCCCATCACCTGGCGCCACGGCAGCACGACCCCGCCGAGCCGCCGCAGCAAGGCTCGCCAGGTCGCGGCCCCGGCCAGATGGATCGCCGACAGACCGGCGACGCCGAGCGCCGCCAGCGGGAGGTCGGCTCCGGCGAGGTGCCCCACGACCTCGCGCCAGTCGAGCCCCACCACGAGTACGCCCAGGACGCCGATGCCCAGCGCCCAGCGGACCGCCCGGCCTCCGCGCCTCACGACGCGAGCCTCGATGACGGCAGGACGGCGGTCAGCGCCATCGCGATCCCCTCGCCGTCCGGCGCCACGCTCGCCATTCCGCGTTCGGCGAGCCATGCGTCGCATTTCGGTGCGTATGCGAGGGGGACGAGCGGCAGCTTGGCCCGCTCCGCGAACAGCAGGCTGTGGAAGCGCATGCCGACCACGGCGCTCAGCCGGCCGAAGACCGACAGCACCGCGGCGGGGTGGAACGCGCCCTCCAGCACGCTCACCCGGGGCGCCACCGCCTGGATGCGCCGTGCGAAGACGAAATCGTTGTGGTGAGCGACAAACGGATGCTGGCTCATCGGCACCAGGCAGAAGTCGAGATCGGTGAGTCGGTCGACCGCGGTCGCCACGGCGGCCTCGACGGCCGGCGCGAGGGCGGGGTTCACCGCGGTTAGCGCCAGCCCGATCACCGGTCGCCCGCCGGGCACGCCGGCCTGGCGCAGGAGCGCCTCGCCGACGGCGACCGGGACGGGCGCCATGCGCGCCGACAGGTCGGGGCCGACGGCGGTCTCGATCCCCCAGTCGGCGAGCATCCGGGCCGATGCGCGATCCCGCACCGCGACCCGCTCGGCCACCGACGCGAGCCGGCGGACGAGCCGTCGCGTCACGGGGGGCATGTCGGCGTCCAGGCCGATCCCCTCCAGCAGGACACGCCGGCCCGCCGCCGCGGCGAGCAGCCCGTATCCCGGCAGCAGACGCCCCAGCCGGCCCATGTCGCGCCCAAACAGCCCACCGCCGCCGATCAGCACGGTCCGATGCCGCCGGAGCGCGTCGACGGCCTGCCGCAGCCCGACGGCGGGCACTCCGTGGAGCGCGGTCGTCTCGGCCGGACTGCGCGACACGACCGTCACTCGCGCCGGCTCCAGCAGCCGGAGCAGGCCGGCCAGGATCGCCTCGTCGCCGACGTTGCGGTAGCCGTAGCCACCGACCACGAGGACCGGATCGGCGACTGCGCTGCGGATGGATGGCAGGCGCGTCACCGTTCCGCTCCCCGACCGCGTGCCGGCGCCGCGTCGCGAAGCATCACGGCGTACGGGCCGAAGTGGCGGACCTCCCGGAAGCCGAGGGCCACGAGCCGCGCTCGACGGGCGGCAGAGGCGGGATCGGGTTCGAAGAGGATGGCCGCCGCGACGTCGTGCTTGGCGACGAGAGCGGCCGGCTCAAGGAGCCCGAGCGAAACCGGCGCGCTGGCCTCGGTCAGCACCGTCACGTGGATCTCGAGCCTCGGCGAGTGGCGTGTCCGAACGCGCAGCTGGCTGCCCTCCAGCTGCTCGATCACCGCGTCCGCCTGGGCCACCCAGATCCGGAGGCACGGGTGGCTCGCACCGATGCGGGTCAGGCAGACTCTCGCCTGGCGTCCGTCGAGCTCGACGCTGGTGAAGGCCATCCCCCCCACCGGCTGGAGATCGGTGCGCAGCCGATCGCCGTTCGAGTAGTCGATGATCCGGAGGGTGCTTCCGTTTCGGGCCAGCTCGAGCCGCCGGCTCAGGAACAGGCCCTCGGAAGGGCCCACGCCCCGCCAGACGGTGCGGACGCCGACCACGGTCTCCGTCGACCGGTGCTCGACGCTCCGCGGCGTCATCGCTGACAGCGTGGTGAGACGCCCGGCCGACGCGATCTGCGTGCCCGCCGGAGCCACCTGGAGCAGATCGACGTACTCGCCGCCGTGGTTGGCGGCCACCAGCAGCGAGGTGGGCGCGGCGGTCGCTCCCCGTCCGACCGACTCGATGAACTTCACGAAGAAGTACTCGTTGGTTAGCGACAGGGTGGAGCGGAGGAGCGCGTCGGCGTCGACGCTGCGCTGCCACTCGGTGGGACGGAACGCGTAGCGCACCGGCTGGCTGAAGAGGGCGCTGCGGCCGGTCAGGCCCTCCAGCCACTTGCCGTCTCGAACGGACGTCAGGACCGCCCCGCCCTCCTCGCCGAGCATCTCGTCGATCCACCCGACGGCGGCGGTCAGCGCGGCGGCGTCATGTGGCTGGTACGTGTCGGACTGGCGTCCGTGGCGCGCAACCGCGAAAGGGGCGGATACGAGGATCACCGCAGCCGTGGCCACCAGCAGCCAGCTCGAGGGGCGGCTCCTCGGCAGCAGGGTGCGGAAGTTCGCGACCAGCGCCTTGGCGAGCCAGATCATGGCGGCCGCAGCGCCCACCACCAGCGGGGGCAGCAGCACGGTCGCGAAGCGCGGGTAGTCGGTCGCCACCCCGCCCAGGATCGAGTAGCCCAGCACCCCCCACACCACGCCGGCCCAGACCCCGACCACCACGGACGGCCCCAGCCTCCGGCGTGCCAACTCGGCCGCCGAGCCGAGGAGGACGGCCGATCCGCCAAGCACCATCAGTGTGGTGGTCGGCCAGTACGAGAAGAGCCCACTGAAGAGCCGGTCCGGTCCCCGATAGGCGAGGCTGGCAGGGTTCGTGACGTAGTCATGGCTGGCCGGCAGCAGGATGACGATCCAGTAGGCCGCCAGCCCGAGCAGCACGAACAGCAGCGGCCGCAAGGCCCCGCCGAGGAGGCGCCAGCCGAGGCGCCGATGCTGAAAGACCGCGAGCCCCGCCATAGCGATGCCGATCGGGACCGAGATGATCCCGGTGCCGACGTGGGACAGCGCGGCGAGGGCCACGCAAGCGCTCCCCAAGACCCACCAGCGGCGCTCGCCGATCGACCGCCGACCTGCCTGGACGAACGCTGCCACGGCGAGGCAGGTGAACATGACCGAGGCGCTTTGCAGCAAACCGCCGAAGGCGAACAGCTCCAGGAACCGATCGGTCACCAGGAGGGCGATGGCGACGCTCAGCGTCCCACCGATCGGGCTCGACAGGAGGGTCGCCCCCAGCAGGTAGAAGCTCAGCCCAAAGCCCACCAGGAGCACCGTGTTGACGGCGACCAGCGTCACGACCGGATCGCGGACGACGAGCTGGGCCGCGGCGAGCAGCAACGGGACCAGCGGCGGCAGCGCCGAGATGTTGCGGTATCCCGGGACCTCCTCGCCCAGGTAGTAGCGGGCCGTCATCAGCCACTGCCCGTAGTCGCCGCGCGCCGCGATGGGCGTGCTCGCGACGACGAGCGCCAGACCGACGAACACCGCGACCGCCATCAGGAGGGCGCTGAAGCGCGTCGAGATCGGGCGCCAGCGCGGCCAGCCGGCAGCCCCGACGACCGGCCGGATCCGGCTGATCAGCGCCACGAGAGCCTCCAGCGCGGGCGCGGCTGGCGCGCCCCGGCGCGCGCCAGCTCGAGGTACAGCTGCTCCATCTCGCCGGCGAGGCGGTCCCAATCCCATCGCCGTGCCGCCTCCGCCGCTCGGCGGCGCATCGACGTCAGCCGCGCCGGGTCGGTGAGGAGCGCGCGGAGCGCTGCGGTCAGGGAGTCGGCGTTCGGCTCACAGACCAGGCCATCCACGCCATCCCGGATCAGGGTGGGTGCCGCGCTGTGCGGGCTGCGCACCACGACCGGCACCGCGCCCGCCGCCTGCGCTTCGATGGCGACCATGCCGAACCCCTCCCGGATCGACGGCAGCGCCAGCACGCTGGCCGCCTTCAGCAGCCCGCGCATCTGTTCGTCGTCCACCTCGCCGGTGAAGCTGACGTGCGAGGCGAGGCCACGCCTCCCGACCTCCGCCTCCAGACGAGGGCGCTCGGGACCGTCGCCGGCGATGAGACATCGGAGATCGACGAGGTCGCGGCGCAGCCGATCGACGGCCTCGATGAGCAGGTCGACCCGCTTGTCCTCGATGAGGCGACCGACGAAGGCGACGTCCGAGTGGTGTCGGGATGCCCGAGACCGCAGGAACGCCTCGATCGCCACCCCGTTTCCCACCACCCGGATGGCAGGCTCCGGTACGCCGGCTGCGGCGAGCCGCTCGGCGGTGAAGGGCGAGACCGCCACCCGCAGGTCGCCGATCCGGGTGGCCCTCGCCTCCACCAGCCGAGCCAGCCGCGCCACGACCGGCCGATGCGCGAGGTAGCTGAGCCAGTGCTCGTCCCACAGCTCGTGCCAGGTGGCAACCATGGGCGTGCCCGTCAGGGCGGAGGCGAGCCGGCAGGCGACGAGTGGCAGGTAAGGCGTCGCCGAGCAGTCGATCACGTCATACCGCCGGCGGGCCAGCTCCGGCACCAGGCGAGCGCTGAACCCGACCACCTCGCGCACCGTCCGCTTCCCGTCGTTGCCGTAGAGGCGCGGAGCGCGACCGACGCCGTGCAGCTGCACCTCGTCGAGCGAGGGGTCGGCCGCTCCGCTCCACCATCGCCAGCTGACGGCGTGGACCTCATGTCGCTGCGCTAGCCGGGACGCGAGCTCGTGGAAGCGTCGCTCGGCCCCGCCCTTCTGGTACGGGTAGAGCGCGTCGTAGACGAAGGCGATCCGGAGTCGGCGCGGCGCAACGGTGGCCGTCATCAGGCGCTGTCCACCGTGACGACGAGGAATCCGGCCATCCCGAGCTCGGCCCCGACGATGAGCAGCGTCTGGGCCAGCGCGGCCAGCTGGAGGCCGGGACCGAGCCGCCCGTCGCCGGCCCAGATCGCGAACAGCAGGACGTCGACCGCAAGGCCGGCGACGAAGAGGGCGGCGCCGAGGAGCAAGACCGCCTCGAGCCGGAACCAGCGGCGGTAGAGGCGCACCCAGCGGTCCTCCGGCAGGAGGCCGTGCGAGACGCCGTACAGCTTGGCGACGACCCCGAGCAGGACCGAGTTGACGCCGATGGACAGAAGGATCGTGCCGGCGAAGATCGGCTGCCAGGTGAGGGAGCCGATCTCCAAGCCGGTCGGGGCGACGAACGAGATGACCGTCGTGGCCAGCCCGGCCAGGATCATCAGCAGGCCCGGGAGCGTGAAGAGGAAGTCGGGTGCCGCCAGCAGCAGGTAGCGGAGGTGTCGCCAGCCGTCTCGGAGCGTGTTGAGCTTGCTCTCGCCGCGACGAACGTTGTAAGGCGCGGGGACCTCGGCGATGGTGAAGCCGGCGCGGGCGGCGCTGACGATCATCTCCGACGCGAGCTCCATGCCGCCCGATCGGAGACCGAGACGCTCGACCAGCCGGCGGTTGAAGGCACGTAGGCCGCTCTGGCTGTCTCCGATCCGGGTGCCGAAGAAGAGGCGGATCAGGAAGTTGATGATCGGGCTGCCGACATAGCGATGCGCCCAGGGCATCGCGCCCTTCCCGATCCCTCCCGTGAATCGGTTTCCGAGCACGAGGTCGGCGCCGGCACGGAGGGGCGCGATCAGCGCCGACAGGTCGCTGAAGTCGTAGGTGTCATCCGAGTCGCCCATCACGATGTAGTCGCCACGCGCCTCGGCGAAACCGCGCAGATAGGCCTGGCCGTATCCGCGCCGCCGCTCGTGGATCACCCGTGCGCCGGCGTCTCGGGCGACCTCCACCGAGCGGTCGGTCGATCCGTTGTCGACGACGATCACCTCACCGCTCAGGCCGGAGCGGACGAGCCAGTCGCGCGCCTTGGCGACGCAGATCCCGACCGTCTGCTCTTCGTCCAGGCAGGGCATGACGATGGAGACGAGCGGATCGCCGGTCGTGGCGATCGGGAGGGGCTGGGCATCGGCGACCGAGGTGACGGTCACGGCGAGGCTCCTGTCTCGTGGGCCGGGGATCGATGGAGAGCACCGATGGCGCCACGAGGGCGCCATCGGGCGGCGAGTCTGTGGGACGCGACGTCCGCTACGGGCAGTCGCCGTACTCGTCGGTCATCACGTCGCCATGAGCCATGTGGGCCGGCAGCGCGTTGCCGTTGACGGTGATCTCCACGTACTTGTGCTGGGCGAAGTGACAGATCGTCTCCTTGTCCATCGGCCCGCGGGCGAGTGCGGTGCTCACCACGAAGAGGGAGAGGATGAGAACGGGGACAACGAGACCTACCACCAGTGCCCGGATGGTCGTCATTTGCTTACCCTTCTGTGTTGTAAGCCTTCCCAACGGGTCAAAACCTAACCGCGCCGTCCACCCGCCCACAATCCCGGACCACCCCCGTACCTTTCGACCCCCGGAAGATGGTGATGGGCCAGACGTAACGGCTCCGGCGAGGAGAGTCGGGCCGGCCGCTTGTGCGGCCGGCGCCAACGTCCCATCCTGTCCCCGACACCCCCAAGCGGAGCCTTCCCGAGCCGATGTCCACCCTCGCACCCCGCCATCGTGATCGCCTCCGCCAGAGCACGGCCCCGTTCATGGCCTTCTTCAGCGGGCCCTACTCCCAGCTGAACGTCGCGCCCGACGTCGCCAACTTCGCGGTCGGCAACCCACACGAGATGCCGATCCCCGAGTACGTCGACGCGCTCCGCCGCCACCTCGAGCCGCAGGACAAGGACTGGTACGCCTACAAGTTCTCAGAGCCGAATGCGCGGCACGCCGTCGCCCGCACGCTGACCCGTCGCACCGGCATGGACTGGGACCCCGACGACGTGGCCATGACCAACGGCGGCTTTGCCGCCCTGGCGGTCGCATTGCGCACGCTGGTCGAGCCGGGCGACGAGGTGCTCTTCGTGTCGCCGCCGTGGTTCTTCTACGAGATGCTGATCCTGGCCGCGGGTGGCGAGCCGGTCCGGGTCCGGCTGGAGCCGCCGGCGTTCGACCTCGACCTGGACCGGATCGGCGAGGCGATCGGCCCCCGCACGCGGGCCATCATCTTCAACAGCCCGCACAACCCCAGCGGGCGCGTCTACCCCGCCTCCGATCTGTCCACCTTCGCCGATCTCCTGGCTGATGCATCGGCCCGCATCGGCCATCCGGTCTGGATCATCAGCGACGAGCCGTACAACCGGATCGTGTTCGACGGCCGGGAGTTCCGGAGCCCCGCGGAGTTCTACCCGCACACGATCATCACCTACTCGTACGGGAAGACGCTGCTGGCACCCGGACAGCGGATCGGCTACCTGACCGTGCCGCCCACCCTCGCCGAGCGGGCCGAGGTGCGCGAGGAGATCTTCCTCCAGCAGGTCGCCACCGGCTACGCGTTCCCCAACGCGCTGCTCCAGCACGCGATCGAGGACCTGGAGCGGCTGTCGATCGACGTCGGGGCGCTGGAGCGGCGGCGCGACCGCCTGGTGCCGTCCCTGCGCGAGATGGGCTATGACGCGACCATGCCCGAGGGGACCTTCTATTCCATGGCCCGCTCTCCCATCGACGACGACGTGGCATTCGGCGAGATCCTGGCGCGACACCGCGTGCTGGTCCTGCCCGGCACGATCGTGGAGGTGCCCGGTTGGTTCCGGATCAGCCTCACCGCGAACGACCAGATGGTCGAGCAGGGGATCCCTCGCTTCGCGGCCGCCATGGCCGAGGCGCGTCGGTAGGCGGAGTCGAATGACGGCTGGTCGAACGGCCGAGAACCTGGCGCTGGTCGAGCGCGGCTACGAGGCGCTCGAGCGGGACGACATCCCGGCGCTGCTCGAGCTGTGCGCCGCGGAGGCCGAGTGGCGCTATCCGGCCGAGGGAGAGCTGCCCTACGGCGGACAGTGGCTGGGCCGCGACGCGATCAACCTGTTCATGGATGCCCACGAGGAGGCGGAGGAGATCCTCGACTTCCGCATCGACGACATGCTCGCCGGCGACGGCCGGGTGGTGGTGTTCGGATTCTTCAAGGGACGGGCGAAGCCGACCGGGCGCGTCTGGGAGACCCGCTTCGTTCACGCCGTCGACGTCGCGAATGGGGCATGGGTGCGGCTCGAGGCGTACTTCGACACCGCCGCCGCTGTGCGTGCCCACCAGCCCTAGCGCATCCGGTGGCGCGTCGGGGCGCCGTTGCCCGAAGCCGTCAGCCCGTGAGGCTAACGGACACGCAACCGGGCCATCCTGGCCGTCTCCCCCACCCGGCGAGGGAGACGGACACCGCAAGGCCGCTTCTACGGGCATTCCGGGCCGAAACGGGCCTCATCGTGGCTGTTAGGCGTCAGGCGATGCGGTTTCGGCCACCTGCGGCCGCGTCCATGCGCCCCACGGGAAGGCGGCCCGCCTCCGCGAAGGCGCGGCACGGTTCGTGACGCCACGGGATCGCGTCCCACGACAGGCAGCCGACGCACGCGCCCGGCCGATGCAGCGACTCGCCGTGCCCGCACTCGCAGACCGTCTCGTGCTCCATCGGCAACGACCGCAACAGGTCCATGATCCGGAAGGCAGCAGAACCTGTACCCAGATTCAGGTTTGTGAACGAAGGTACCGCCCCGGTCGGGAGCAGACCGTCGCGCCAAAAAGACGGCCCGTGCCGCCGCCGGAAGGGGTACCGTTCAACCCGGCACGCCGTCAGCACCGAAACCGGGCCGGAGGGCATCTGATGCGGTGGTTGCGCCGATGGTTCCGCCGCAAGCCGAAGTCGAGTAGCCAGCCGGTGGAGCCGATCTCCTACCGGGAGCTGATCGGGGCTGCGCAGACGCCCGATGCCGACGACCGCCTGCGCCGACGCCTGGCCGAGAGCGCGGAGCGGATTCGCCAGCAGGGCGGCGGGGAGGAGTGACAGATGCCCGGCCTCGTTGAGATCGCCCTGATCCTGGTCATCATCCTCATCCTGCTCGGCCCGCGGCGCCTGGGCGACGCCGGGCGCGGCATCGGCGAGATGGTGCGGAACATCCGCCGCGGCGTCCGCGAGGACGAGGAGGGTCACCACCCGCAGGACTGAACCGCCTGGCTGCAAGGCTCATCGGCGTCCGGCGCTGGCTTCGGACATGCTCGCCGACTCGAGGGCATAGGCGGCGGCCTCGTCGAAGCCCATGGCCCGCCCTTCCTCGACCCCCAGGGCGTACTCCCCCTCGGACAGGAGCTCCCGCGCATCGGCCAGCGGGTCGCCGGCCTGCACCATCTGCTCGGGCAGCTCGCCGCCGATCTCCTCCACCGCACGGGCCGCGACGGCGCCCAGTCGCACCGCACGCGCCGGCCGCCCCAGCTCCAGCTCCACCCGGGCGGCGAATTTCAGCCAGGGCAGCATCGCCACGTACCCGAGATCGCGAAAGATCCGCGTCGTCTCCCCGAATGCCCGCAGCGCACTCGACGGGTCGCCCATCCGTCGGAGGATCATGGCGGCGGTGCCCTGCCAGTTCGCCGTGTCCCAGGCGTGGCCCGCCTCATGGCTCGCGTCCCGCGCTTCCTCCGCGGCCGCCAGTGCCGCCTCGCCGCTGCCGGCCATGCCCATCACGTACGGTCCCGTCGTCAGCCAGGCGTCGAGACGGGCCGCTCCGGCGCGATCGCCTAGCTCGCGGTAGCGGCCGGCCGCTTCCTGTGCCCGTTCGATCGCCCCGGGGAAGTCGCCGAGGCCCACGGCCGACCAGGTCATGGACTCGAGCACCTGGGTGCTCCGCTCCTCGTCGCCCAGGTCACGGTAGATGTCATGCGCCTCCGCGTAGAGCCGGTCGGCCTCGTCCATCAGGCCCAGCCAGTAGACGATCGCGGCCAGGGCATCGAGGGCCTTGGCCCTCCACGCGGTGCGTGCCGCGGCGCCAGGGAGCTGGAGCAGCGACTCCAGCCAGCGGCGCCCCTCGCGGAGGGCATTCCAGTAGTGCCAGAAGCGCCAGATGGCGCCCGCGGTCCGGAGGCCGATCTCCGCCTCGCCGGCATCCAGCGCCCACCGGAAGACGGCACGCAGGTTCTCCTCCTCGCGACGCAACCGGTGGTGCCATTCCTGCGCCTCGAAGCTCACCAGCTTCGGCTCGGAGCGCTCCGCGAGCTCGAGCAGCCACTCCGCATGACGCCGACGCACGGCCTCGCCATCGGGGCCCTCATCGAGCTTCTCGGCGGCGAACTCTCGGATCACCTGGAGCATCACGAAGCGCGACTCGTCCTCGGCCTCCTCGGCGTGCAACAGGCTCTTGTCGGTGAGCGAGGCCAGGCCATCCAGCAGGTCGACCTCCAGCTCGCCGCCCGGGTTGCAGATCTCCTCCGCGGCCGCGAGCGTCCACCCTCCGGCAAAGACGGCCAGCCGCTCGAACAGGCGCCGCTCCCCGGCGTCGAGCAGCTCGAAGCTCCAGTCGATGGCGCCCCGCAGGGTCTGCTGCCGCGCCGGCAGGTCCGCCGCTCCTCCCCCGAGCAGCGGGAGCCGCCGCTCGAGCCGCTGGAGAATCGCCTGCGGGTTGAGGAGCTTTACGCGCGCCGCGGCGAGCTCGATCGCCAGCGGCAGCCCGTCGAGCCGAGCGCAGATCTCGGCCACCGCCGGCGCGTTCTCATTGGTGACCTCGAACTCGGGCCGCACCGCCCGCGCGCGCTCGATGAAGAGCGCTACCGCCTCGAACTGGGAGAGGGCGGCGAGCGGGGGCAGGTGGAGCGGATCGGGTAGTCCGAGCGGGGGGACCTCGAACTCCTGCTCGCCCGAGAGGTGCAACGGGGCGCGGCTGGTCACGATCAGCCGCAGCCCCGGAGCGCCCGACATCAGCTCCCCCACCAGCGGGGCAACGCTCACCACCTGCTCGAAGTTGTCCAGCACCAGCAGCAGCTCTCGCTGCCGCAGGTGGTCCTTGACCCCTTCCTCGAGATCGCGGTCGGGCCGCTCACGAACGCCCAGCGCGGCGGCGATCGTCGACCCCACCGTCTCTCGGTCCACCGCGTCCTCGAGCGCCACGAAGAAGGCGCCATCGGCGAAGTCGGACAGCAGCTGCTGGGCGGCGGACAGCGCCAGCCTCGTCTTGCCCGCGCCGCCCGGGCCGGTCAGCGTGAGCAGAGGCCGGCGCCCGAGGAGCTCGCCGATCCGTCTCAGCTCTTCCTCGCGACCGATGAGCGGCGTGGTCGACAGGGGCAGGTTGTTCGGTCTCGCGTCGAGGGTCCGCAGGGCGGCGAAGTCCTGCGGCAGACCCTCGACCTCGAGCTGCCACAGTTGCTCCGCGGCCGGAAGATCCTTGAGCCGATGGGTTCCCACGTCGCGCAGCGCGAGGCCCTCCCCGAGACCGGCCGCCACCAGCCCGCGCGTGGCGTCGGACAGCAGCACCTGCCCGCCATGGCCGGCGGCGGCGATCCGCGCGGCCCGGTTCACGTCCAGTCCGGCGTAGTTGTCGCCGCCCAGGCGACCCTCCCCGGTGTGGAGTCCCATTCGGACCCGCACCTCGGACTGGCCCGGCCAGGAATGCGACGCGAGCGCGCGCTGGGCATCGGCGGCCGCGCGGACCGCTCCGGGTGCGGATGGGAAGACGGCGAAGAAGGCGTCGCCCTCGGTGCTGACCTCCGTACCGCCGTGACGGCCGATGGCCGAGCGCATCAGCTCCGCGTGCGACTCGAGCACCGACGCGTACGCGTCCCCCAGCCGGGTCAGCAGGCGCGTCGAGCCCTCGACATCGGTGAACAGAAAGGTGACCGTGCCGGTCGGGAGGCGGAGATCGGGTCGGGCGTCCATCGGCTGCACCAGGCTAGGAGATGGCTGAACTCCAGTCTCCCACGCCGGGCAACCGCGGAGCACGGGGAAGGGTTGCTCGGCCGGGGCGTGTCAGCAGCCGGCGACCGCGAACGCCACGGCCCGGGGCGTGGCCCGATCGCAGGCTGGGGTGCGCATGCCGGCACAGCGCCGCAGCAGTTGTCCAGATTTGCGCGCTTGACGCGGCGTGGAGGATGGAGCGGCACCTGTCCAGCGAGCGGGCCGCATGACGGACCAACTGGCGGCGACTCCCCCAGGACCCTCGACCCCAGGACCCTCGACCCCGCGACCCTCGATCTGGACCGGTCTCCGACCGGTGCTGGCGGAGGCGGCACGTCGGCGCCTGAACGTTCGCACCCTCCAACCGAGCGCGCGGCGCGGGACGACCATCGCGCTCGGGGCGGTGGGCCTGAGCGGCCTGATGGTGATGAGCATTCCGCTGGGGATCGACCTGCCCGGCGGGTCGATCCCGCTCCTCCGAGGTGACGCTCCGCCAATCAGCCGCCTGCACCTGGCGGTCACGCTGCTCGCCATCGGCGCTGGCATGGCGGCTCTCGCGACGGGAGCCCTGCAGCCGGGCTGGCGTCTCCGCCGGGCAACACTGATGCTGATCGCGGTGGCCGAGCTGCTCATGGTGCCGGTGGCCCTCGGTCTCTCGCTGGTCCCGCCGGCGATCGTGGCGATCAGCGTCGGGGCACTCGTAGCCAGCGCGCTCCTCTTCCTGCTGGCGCTGCTGGGGCGAGGGCTTCGGCGCGGGGTTGTGCCTGCGCTCGCCGCTGCACCGCCGGTGCTCGCCCTGCTCGCCGTCTTCTCGGCCCGGCTCACACCGCTGCCGGACGACGTCGAACGCCTCTACGCCACGCAGGTCACGCTCGGCATCACCGGCGTCCAGGGGCTCTTCGTGGTCCTCGCGGCGTGGGCCGCGATCGAGTATTCCCGGGCTCTCACCGCGGGGTCGATTCCCGCCATCGGCCTGCGGTCCGCGCGCTGGGTGCTGCTCCCGGCTGTGCTGGCGGCCAAGCTGATCTGGATCCTCGTCGGCTCCGCCGGGCTGCTTCCGGCCATGCTGATGCCGCGCGAGAGCACTCTGACCATCCTCGGGAACGAGTCGTTGCTCAGCGTCGGCCTCGCGCTGGGCCTGGCGGGTGCGGCAGCGTGGTGGCTCCTGCGCCAGGAACGGCGCGACCTGTCGGTGGATGGGGCGACCGCCGCGGGGTGGCTGCTGGCGACACCGATCCTGGTCGCCTTCATCCTGCCGCAGCTCGCGCTGAGCGTGTTGGCCACCCTCCAGCGCTTCGACCTGCTGGGGCCGGAGACGACCGCCGCGCTGGCCGGCTGGGTGGACGTCGGGCACACGCTGGCGGTGGGTCTGGGGCCGGTGGCGGCGGTCGTCCTCGCGCTGATCGTTGGCGTCACGATGCTGCGCCTCGGCCGGAACGAGCACCGAACCGCCGGCCTGTTCCTGCTCGCCTTTGTCGCGTGGGCTGGCGTGCCGTCCGCCACCTACGCGCTGAACAGCGTTGCCGGCCTGTCACTGGTCGAGGGGAGCGGCGGGATCCTCGGCAACGTGCATCCGGTGACCCTCGACCTGGCGCTGACCCTCGTCGTCTGCGGTCTGTTGGTCGCCTGGCAGGCTGGCCTCCAGCGCGCCGCCAGTCCTCCGATCCTGCTCGCGGTCCTCCTCGTCTCAACGGTCGTGGCGTACGGCGGGCTGCTGGCTGGCGCCTTCGCCGTGGTGGTGTTCTGGCTAGGCCTCGCCTTCCCGGTGGTGGCCCAGTTCGCCTTCGACGCCGAGCGCCTCAACGAGTCCGGCCCGGGCCGGGAGGCGCGCGTGCTGGGCGCCGTCGGCATGGCGGCCCTGGCGACCGCCTTCTCGCTGCCGATGCTCGCCATCGGCTTCGTCGGCCCGGACGACATCGGCACGGGAGAGCTGTTCCGCGTCCTGTTCGTCGTCCCGTTCACGGCCGTGCTGCTCGCAGCCGTGATCCAGCGCCACCGCCACCCAGCGGCGGGCGAGGGGTCTGATCGCCGCGGATGCTGATGAGCGGGCTGGTCGAGTTCGCCGAGCTGCGACGCCACTCCCTCTTCGGCGGCGCCTCGTGTACCTGGGCCCGGCCTGTGAAGGCCGAGCCCCGTGGCGGAGGTTGGCTGCCGGAGATCGCATCCGGCGACGGTCCGGCTAGGCCGGCACCGGCTCCAGGCGAGGAACCAGGGCTACCTGGGTCTCCTCCTGGGCCCGGGCGACCCAGACCAGGCCGATGCCGCTCAGCAGCGCCAGCGCGCCGACCCCGGCGAACAGGCCGGCCAGGGCCAGGCCCAGCTGGAGGGCGGAGGCGGTCACCGTTCCGACGCCCAGGTTCGCGATCAGCGCGTGCGCGGTACCGGTCCACGCCTTCTCGCGAGCGGCTCCCTCGATCGGGTGCTGCCGGTCGAAGCCGGTCCAGTAGCGGCCGTCGACCGCGAACTGGTACTCGCCGGCCGGGAAGAGCTCCCCGTTGTACTCGGCGTCCTCGGCCAGCACCACCGTCTGCGTGCGGTGCATCACGTGGTAGGCGACCGTCGCCATCTGGTACATGTACTCGGTGGGGGTGTTGACGAGCGGATCGGCCGGATCGAGGTCACCCATCGCCACCGGGTAGCCCCACTCGTCGGTCAGCAGCGCCAGGATCGCCTGCGCCCCGTCGGGCTCACCGCGATCGACCAGCTGCCCGGCCTCGTTGTAGCTGAGGCGCACGTCCTGCGCCGCGCTGAACGCCTCGAGGGACCGAGCCCCCTCTTGCGTCTTGTGGAAGGCGAACGCCCCGGCGCCCACGAACAGGATGCCGACCACCGCCAGGACGAGGCCCAGGCTCCTCAACCGTCTGTTCATCGAAAGCTTCCTTCCATTCAGGATGCGATATGTCTTACGTGAGGCGACTGTGAGGGTTGTTAGCTGGGCTCGCCCCTGCCGAACAGCCCCAAGCGGCGGCCACGCGACACCTGCCGTGCAGTGCATTCGGCATGGGTGCCTCAGACGTTGATCCGACGAGTTAAGAAGCGTCTATGGACGGTCGAGCACCGTGGTGATGGCACCCGGGGTGCTGCGATATCGGCGACGCGGAACAGCGCAGCCGTAAGGGGGACCCATGGAACGCACCAGCACAGTCGACATGTGGACCTACCGCGACTACGAGACGTGGCGCGGTACCGACATCACCGGCTACAGCGTGGAGGCGGTGGACGGCGAGATCGGCTCGATCGACGAGGCCACCTTCGACATCGGTGGCAGCTACCTGGTCGTCGATACCGGCCCATGGATCTTCGGCAAGAAGGTCCTGCTGCCGGCCGGGGTGATCGATCGCGTGGACGTCAACGAGGAGCGGGTCTTCGTCAACCGGACGAAGGAGCAGATCCAGAACGCGCCGGAGTTCGACGAGTCGCGCTTCGAGGACGATACCTACCGATCCGAAGTCGGCGAATACTACGGCCAGGGCGCGGGCTACCGCGGCTGGGAGTAGGCGGTGCACCACGCCAAGCGAGTCGTCTACGAGGCGGAGCCGTACCTGGTGACGCTGACCCCCGAGGGTCGCGTCGACCGCGGGTTCGGCCCCTTCGCCCCCGGCACTGAGCCCAGCCTGGGCCAGTGCCGGGGGAACAATGAGGTCCGCGACGCTAGCTTGCTGGACGAGCTGGAAGCCCTCGTCCAGATCAGTCCGGAGCTGCCCTTCGGCCCTGCAGCCGACGACGAAACGCTGGCCACCCGGCGCTGAGGGCCCGGGGGCAGATCACCGCCTACGAGCTGGCGACCTGGTCCCGATGGTGCTCAAGCAAGGCGCCTGAGCTTCAGGGCGAACCGTCGCGCCACGCCAGCGACGCAGCTGGCCCGCGGCGTCACCCGCCGACAATGCGCGCGGACGGAGGGGTGGAGTATCGACGAGTCAAGTCCGGATCAACTAATCGTCTAACGTTGACATCTTTAGTCGGTGCCAGCACCATTCGCTCGAGAGCCTTCGGAGGTGGAGCATGGTTGCAATCCCGGCGAAACCCGGTCTTCGGCGCCTGGCGGCACTCTTCAGCGCGACCGCGCTGTTGCTCGTGTCGTGTACCGGTCCCACAGGCGAGTCCCCCACGGCGTCTCCTGGCGGGACCCAACAGCCGACCGCAGGCGAGTCGCCCGATGCGACGCCCATGGAGCCGGTCGACGTCACGCTCAGCACAGACTTCCTGCTCTGGGGGTGGCACAGCTGGATGTTCGCCGCCCAGGAGCAGGGGATCTTCGAGGAGCAGGGGCTGAACGTGCAGATCGAGGCCGGCCAGGGCTCCGTGAACGTGTCGTCGCAGCTCGCCGCCGGCACCGTCGACTTCGCCCTGCTCGACATCTCGACCGCGATGGTGGCCATGACACAGGATGCCGGCATCGTGCTGGTGGGGGTGCACATGCAGCGTCACCCCGGCGGATTCCTCTTCATCGAGGAGCGCAACTCGATCGAGACCTTCGAGGACCTGGAAGGGCTCCACATCGGCGGCGCCTCGGGTGATGCCTACCTCGTCGTTCTCCCTGAGCTGATGGAGCAGAACGGCGCGGATCCGACCGCGTACGAGCTGACCGCCATGGAGCCGGCAGCCACGACGGGAGCGTTGATCGCTGACCAGGTCGACGCCATCCCCGGCAGCCCCATGACCGCACCGCCACGGGCCGCAGCGGCCGCGGCGGAAGGGCTCACCCTCGGGCGCTTCTCGTACGCCGACAACGGGTACGAGGCGGTGGGCTTCGCCATCGCCACGAACACCGAGACCTACGAGCAGCGACCCGAGGTGGTCCAGCGCTTCGTCAACGCATGGGCGGAGGCGGCGCTGTGGTCGCTCGACAATCCGGACGAGGCGGTTCAGGCGTTCATCGACGCCAACCCCGACAAGCAGCTCGATCCGGAGCGCGAGAGCTGGGACAACGCGTCCGAGCTGCTCGCCGACTTCGACGGCCAGTACTTCGTCTTCGATGCTGACCGGATGCAGGTCAACATCGACTTCGTCAACGAGCAGCAGGGCAGTGACCTGTCCGCCGACGACGACTTCTTCACGAACGAGTTCGTGGATCAGCTGCCGGACGGCTACGTCGACGGCGAAGCCTCCTCCTGACCCGCCGCACTCGCGGACTCCCGGCCCCGAAGGCCCCGGCCTTCGGGGCCTTCTGCTGCCCGCGCCCGGCGCTGGAAGATCATCTCCCGCAGTCGGTGACCGTACTCGCCGAACCGATCCTCGTACCGCGTCTCGGCGGTGCGCGGCCGCGGGAGGTCGATCGGCACCACCTCGTCGATCCGCCCGGGGCGCGGCGTCATCACCACCACCCGGTCCGAGAGCAGCACCGCCTCCTCGATGCTGTGGGTGACGAAGACGACTGTGCAGGCCCGCTCCGAGGCCTCCGAGCGCCAGATCCGCATGAGCTCGTAGCGCATTGCGGTGCGGGTGATCTCATCGAGGGCGCCAAAGGGCTCGTCCATCAGCAGCACGGCGGGCGATGTAACGAACGACCGTGCCAGGGCGACGCGTTGCTGCATGCC
>CAYXZN010000007.1:0-23076 GCA_964469325.1 uncultured Steroidobacteraceae bacterium | reverse complement strand
TCCCCGGCGGAACCATCAGCGCCCGTGGCCGGATGCGGGTGACCGGCTCGCCCGGATCGTCGGAGTCGCGCTGGTAGCGATACGCGACCGCCTGCTGGTACCCGTCAAACGGCTGGCTGACCGCCTCGATGGAGGTCAGCCACTTCACGCTCGCCATTCCGTACCAGCCAGGGACGACCAGTCGCAGCGGGAACCCGTGCTGGGGCGGCAGCGGCTCGCCGTTCATGGCGTACACCAGCAGGACCTGCGGGCGCAGCGCCTCGGACAGGGGCAGGCTCCGCGCGTAATGGTGCTCCACGTCGTCCTACACCCCACGGTCGGCGCCGCTGAAGACGATCTCGGCCACGTCGTCCTCCATCCCGGCCTGCGCCAGGAGGTCACCGAGCGGGGTGCCGGTCCACTCTGCCGTTCCGATCGCTTCCACCAGCCACGGCTGGCTGATCGGCCGAGGGCTCAGCCGAGCGCGACCGTTCCCGGCGCACTCCAGGGTGACCGGGATCGTCCGCGCCGGAAGCGACCGCAGCTCGTCAAGGCCGAGCTCGAGGGACCGTCGGACGCGCCCGCCCACGCGCAGCCTCCATCGGCTGTCGTCGAGCGCGGGGATGTCGAAGTGGACCAGCAGGTAGTGGAGCCCGGTGGGAGTGAGGTCGTAGCGCAGCGCCTCCAGCGGCATCCCCCGGTTGCGCCCGGCGAGCTGGAGCTCCTCGGAGGTCAGCGGACCGTAGGTCGCTTCGTGCACATCGACGCCCATGGGGAGGGATTGTAGGGCGACCGTGGCACGTCGCTTGCGCCGCCGGCGCGCCAGACCAGACAGGGGAGCTGCGATGGAAGGCGACACCCAGCCCGACCGTACCGAGCGCGATCGGAGGCTCCGGATCGCCCTCCTCGCCCCCGTCGTCCTTCCCGTTCCACCTCACGGCTACGCCGGCACCGAACGGGTGGTCGCGGCCCTCGCCGACGGGCTGCACCGTCGCGGGCACGAGGTGACCCTGTTCGCCGCCGGCGACTCCGAGGTGGCCTGCGAGCTGGTCCCGGTGATCCCGCGCTCGCTGTGGGCGGACGGCCACGGCGGTTCTGGTGCCGACCACCTGGACCTCGTGGTGGCGGCCGCCTGGGAGCGAGCCCGCGGGTTCGACGTCATCCACTCCCACCTCGAGGGGGCCGCCTTCCTGCTCGCCCGCCATGGCCCGACCCCGCTGGTGACGACCTTCCACGGCAGGCTCGACGAGGGGCCGATGCCGATGCGGCTGGCCGCCTTCCCCGAGATCCCGCTGGTCTCGATCAGCGACAGCCAGCGTCGGTGGGCACCGCACGCGAACTGGATCGCGACCGTCCACCACGGCATCCTGCGGCCCGAGACACCGTTCGGCGCCCGAGCGGGCGAGTACCTGCTGTTCATCGGCCGGACAGCTCCGGAGAAGGGGGTGGCCGAGGCGGTCGAGCTGGCACGACGCACCGGCGTGCCGCTGAAGATCGCGGCCAAGGTCCGCGACGGCACCGAGCACGAGGTGTTCGAGGGCTGCGTGCGGCCGGCGATCGAGGAGGGGATCGTCGAGTTCATGGGCGAGCTGGATCCGAACACGCGCGACGCCATCTTCTCCGGCGCGCTCGCCACGCTGATGCTCGGCTCATGGCCTGAGCCGTTCGGCCTGGTCGCGATCGAGTCGATGGCGACCGGCACGCCGGTGATCGCTCGCCGCGCCGGGGCGCTGACCGAGACGATCGCGCACGGCGAGACGGGCTTCCTGGTCGACGACCTGGTCGAGGCCGAGCTGGCGGTACGCCAGGCAGCGCAGCTGGATCGGCTCCACGTCCGGTCCGAGGCCCTGCGGCGGTTCAGCCCCGACGCGATGCTCGACCGCTACGAGGCCGTTTACCGGCGGGTCATCGGCTCCGGCAGGACCGCGGTCAGGGATGCGGACGATGCCTCGACTGCGCCGCACCACCCCCCTGGCGTCGTCGCGCTGCGCGAACCTCCCGGGCGGTCGGGGCCGTCGTAACTGATCACCGGTATCATCTGGCGGTGACCACCGCCGCCGACAGCCCTCTCGTCGACGCCCTCGGTCGGGCCGGCTACCGCCTCACCGGGCCGCGCCGCGCGGTGGCGGACCTGATCGCCGCCCGCAGCGGGCACTTCACCGCCGCGGAGCTCGTCGAGTCGGCGCGGCGGCGGCGCCTGGGCATCGGGCGGGCGACCATCTTCCGCTTCCTCGAGACACTCAGCCGGCTCGGCGCGCTGGAGCGCCTCGATCTCCCGTCGGGCGAGCACGCCTACGTCGCCTGCGAGCCGTCACACCATCACCATATCGTGTGCTCGTCCTGCGGACGGGTGGCGGAGATCGAGGGCTGCGACATCCGCAGCCTCGGCCGGCAGGCCGCTGCCAGCACCGGTTACCGCGTCGATACCCACCGCGTCGAGCTCTACGGTCTCTGCCCGAGCTGCGGCGCCTGACGCGGCTTCTCGTGCCTGCGGCTAGTTGAGACCTGATATCATCAGCGGCCTCTCAAGCTCGGAGCCGTGACCTCGATGATCCTCGGAGGCAGCTTCCACACTCGGCGCCTGCGCGGCGCGGCCGTCCTCGCGACGCTGCTGGCCGGGGTGGCCGCCCTGGCGGGCTGCGGCAGCGGCGGCGGGGGCGGGGAGGGCGGTCGGGTGGTGGCCACCACCACCGTGCTCGCCGACCTGGTGCGGCAGGTGGGCGGGGAGCGGGTCAGCGTGGCGAGCCTGGTTCCGGCCGGCGGCGAGGTGCACACGTTCGACCCGCGCCCCTCGGACATCGTCGCGCTGGGCGAGGCGGACCTGGTGGTGATGAACGGGCTGGGCCTCGACGATTGGGCCACCGGGCTGGCGGGTGAGGCGGGGAGCGACGCCCCGGTCACCGTACTGGCCGAGGACCTGGCGGGGGTCGAGTACCTCCGCGGAGACGACGAGGACGAGCACCACGAGGACGAGCACGACGAAGGGGTGAACCCCCACCTGTGGCTGGACGCGGCCTACGCGCGTCTGTACGTCGAGCGCATCGCCGGGGCGCTGGCAGAGGTCGACCCCGATGGAGCGGCCGATTACCGAGAGCGTGCGCAGGCGTACGCGGCTGAGCTGGAGGAGCTGGACGGCTGGATCGGCGAGCAGCTGGCGAGCGTGCCGGACCGCCATCGGCGGGTGGTGAGCGTTCACGCTGCCTTCGACTACTACGCGGAGGCGTACGGGCTGGAGGTGGCGGGGATCGTCATCGACGCGCCCGGGCAGGAGCCGAGCGCGGGAGAGGTGGCGGAGCTGGTCGACCGCATCCGGAGCCTGGAGGTGAGCGCGATCCTGGCCGAGGAGCAGCTGCCGACGCGGGTGGCCGACGCCATCGCCGCAGAGACCGGGGTGGTGGTGATCGGCGGCCTGTACACCGACTCGCTGGGGGAGGGGGTGAGCGGCTACGTCGACCTGATGCGTGGCAACACCGAGCGGATCGTCGCGTCGCTCACCACAATGACCCGATGAGCGTCCCCGCGGTGGCCCTGGACGGCGTCGCGGCCGGCTACGACGAGGTCGAGGCACTGCGCGGCGTCAGCTTCGAGCTGGAGCGCGGGGGGCTGCTGGCGGTGGTGGGGCCGAACGGGGCCGGCAAGTCGACGCTGCTCAAGGTGATCGCCGGGCTCCTGTCCCCGTCGCGCGGGAGCGTCGCCGTGTTCGGGGAGGCGCCTTCGCGGCAGGCGCGGAGGATCGCCTACGTCCCGCAGGCCGAGCTGGTGGACTGGGAGTTCCCGGTCACCGCCGGCGACGTGGTGATGATGGGCCGCTACCCGCGGCTCGGGCTGGCCCGCCTGCCGGGCAGCGTCGACCGCCTGGCGGTCGACACTGCGCTGGAGCGGGTCGGGATGGCCGACCTGCGCGACCGGCAGATCGGAGCGCTGTCGGGTGGGCAGCGGCGGCGGGTCTTCCTGGCCCGGGCGCTCGCTTCGGAGGCGGCCCTCTTCCTGCTCGACGAGCCGGTGACCGGCATCGACGCGCGGACCCAGGACGCGATCATGACCGTGCTCCAGGAGCAGGCCGACGAAGGCTGTACGGTCATCGCCACCACGCACGACCTCGCCTGCGCCGCGGAATGCTTCCGCCGGGTGATCGCGGTCAACGGCACGGTGGTGGCGGACGGGCCGGCGGCCATCGCGCTCGACCCGAACGTGCTGGCCAGCGCCTACAGCGGCCACCTGCTGGTCCTCGAGGGAGGCCGGGTGATCATCGACGACGCGCACCACCACGACCAGCCGCCCGGCGACGAGCGCCACTTCCACGAGCCGGTCTCGTCGTGATGGACCTGCTGTTCGAGCCCCTCGGCTACGGGTTCTTCGTGCGCGCCCTCGTAGCGGTGGCGCTGGTCGGGGCGGTGTGCGCGGTGATCGGCACCTTCGTCATCCTGCGCGGGCTGGCCTTCATGGGCGACGCGATCAGCCACGCCGCCTTCCCGGGGGTGGTGATCGCCTTCCTGCTGCGTGGCCCGTACTGGCTGGGCGGTGCCGTCGCGGCGGTGGCCACCGCAATCGCCATCGGCTTCGTGTCGCACCGCACCCGCCTGCGTGCCGACACCGCCATCGGCGTCCTGTTCGCCGGCACCTTCGCGCTGGGCATCTTCCTGTACAGCACCATCTCCGGCTACGTCGGGGACCTGTTCGGCTTCCTGGTGGGGAACGTGCTCGGCATCTCCACCCTCGACCTGGTCGCGCTGGTGGCGCTCGGCGGGCTGGTGCTGGCGGTCGTGGCGCTGCTCTGGAAGGAGCTGCTGTACGCCACCTTCGATCCGCTCGGGGCGGCGGCCTCGGGCTTCCGCGTCGAGCTGCTCGAGTACCTCTTCCTGGGCCTGGTGGCGTTGACCATCGTGGTCAGCCTCCAGGCGGTCGGCATCATCCTGGTGGTGGCGCTGCTGGTTACCCCCCCGGCGGCGGCCCAGCTGCTCACCGTCCGGTTCGGCCGGCTGATGGCGCTGGCGGTCGGGATCGGCGTCTCGACCGCGATCGTCGGCCTGTACCTGAGCTTCTGGCTCAACGTCGCCAGCGGAGCGACCATCGTCCTCGTCCAGTCGCTCGTCTTCGGGACCGCCCTGCTGCTCGGCCCGCGCTCGGGCCTCCTGCGACGCCGCCGCGCTGCCCCGCGTCCCGAGACGCCGATCCTGCGCGGCTAGGGGAGTCCGTCCCTCACCTGTCTGAGCCAGGCGAGTGGATGGGGCCGCTCCGTTCCCGCAGCGGGCCTCCCTGCCGGCGGCGGTGGACGGCCAGCACCTCGGCCACGATCGAGGCGGCGATCTCCTCGGGCCCCTCCGCGCCAAGGTCCAGCCCGGCCGGGGCGTGGAGCCGCGCGAGGTCGCTCTCCGAGGCCGCCACCCCCTGGCCCGCGAGCTCGGCCAGCAGCTGCTCGGTCCGCCGGTGCGGGCCCAGCTGGCCGAGGTAGAAGGCGGGCGTGCCCAGGAAGCCGGCCAGGTACTCCGAGTCGCGAAGGTAGTTGTGGGTCATCACCACCACCGCGGTGCGGTGGTCGGGGCGGGCCTCCGCCGCCGCCTGCGCGGGCTCGGTGTCCACGAAGCCGCTCGCCTCCGGGAACCGCTCGCGGTTCAGGAGCTTCCGTCGCGGGTCGGCCACCACCACCCGCCAGCCGATCTCCGAGGCCGCCCGTACGACGGGGATCGCGTCGTGGCCCGCGCCGCACACGACCAGCCGCAGCGGCGGCCAGATCGGCTCGACGAACAGGCGGATGAGTCCGCGCGACGATCGATGCTCATGCAGGGAGGTCTCCTCGCGCCCCGTCGACATCGCCTCCCTGGCCAGTCGCTCCGCGTCGGGGTCGACGTCGGGGTGAATGGCGCCGATCCGCTCGGCGTCGGTCACCAGCAGCCGCCCGCCGACCCCGACCTCGCCATCCTCCGAGGCGACGACGGCGACGAGCACGCACGGCCGCTCCTCCTCGACCGCCATCCGCAGCGCCCGCGCCGTCTCGACCGCGCCACCGGCTGGCTCGACCAGCAGCTCGATGCTGCCGTTGCAGCCCAGCCCGTAGCCCCACACCTCCTCGCCCTCGGCGGTGAGGTCGAAGAGTGCGGTCCGCGGGGTCGCCTTCTCGATCACGTCGCGCCCGATGCGTGCCACGTCGCCCTCGAGGCAGCCCCCGGAGATGTTGCCGATCGGCTCTCCCTGCGCGGGGATGAGGAGGCGGGCGCCGGCACGGCGGTAGGTCGAGCCGGCGCTGGCGACGATGGTCGCCAGCGCCATCGGCTCGCCTCGTCGGTCGAGCTCGTCGATCGCGGTCAGGACGTCGATCAGCTCGCTCATGGCGCGGTCGTGCTCACCTCCAGCTAATCATGGCTGATACCATCCAACCCTGCCGGCGGCCCTGAGGGATCGGGCCGCGCAGCTGGCAGGAAGGCTGCAGCGCTGCACCGCAGAGGTTGCAGTTGGGGACACAGCACCATGGAGCAGCGCGACCACCGGGATCAAGACACGCTCGAGCACGAGCCGGAGGAGGAGTATCCGCAGCCGGCACAGGAGGTCGTCGATCCGCGTGACCCTCGGCCCGAGCCGGACGCCCCGGACGTCAAGATCGCGGGACCCCGCGATCCACGAGAGCGCTGACGAGCAAGGCGAGCCGATGCCAGAAGACCAGACTGCCGACCCGCCTGCCGACGAGCTCGATCCGTACGACGATGATCAGAAGCGGGCGTTCCTCGACGCCTACCGGAGCGCGCTGGAGCATTTCGGCGGGGACCGCGAGCGCGCCATCTCGATCGCGCACGCCGCTGCCAGGGGGACGCCGGGCGAACGCTGACGCCGGCCGGTACCGGAGCGGGGAGAGCGTTGACGCCGTTCAGCGGTCGAGGTGAGGCGCCGACAGGTTGACGATGTCGCGCAGCAGCGCGGCGGCGGCGCCGAGCGGATCCGATCGCCCACCGATCACGGTGACGCGGTCCATGGTGTCGGTGCGGAAGCTGACTCCCTTCTCCAGTCCTCTCACGCCCGCGAGTGGGTGATCGGATGGCAGCGGCGTCGGCCTCACCTCACCTCGCCAGCCCCGGTCGTTCCGGACCAGCGTACCCAGCAATCGCAGCGCCTTCCCCTCGGCGGCGGCGCGTCGGAGGTCGCCGGGAGTCAGTCCCGTGATGCCGCTCACGGCGATGTCGTCGATCGTGAGGTCGGCCTCGAAAAGGGCGTTGCCGAGCAGGACGAGCTTGCTGGCGGTGTCGAGCCCTTCGACATCGGCCCGGGGATCGGGCTCAGCCACGCCGAGCTCCTGCGCCTCGCGCAGCGCGGCGGCGAACTCGAGGCCGTCGTCCATCCGGGTCAGCACGTAGTTGGAGGTGCCGTTGAGGATCCCCTCGATGCCGAGGATCTCGCTCCCGGCCAGCCCGCAGCGCGCGAGGTCGAGAGCCGGGAGCGCCGCCCCCGCCGCGCCTCCGATCCCGAGGCGAACGCCGTGTCGATCGGCCAGGGCGCGTAGCTCCGGGTAGCGCCGAACGAACGCCCCCTTGCTCGCGGCCACCACGTGCATCCCCCTGGACAGGGCGCGCTCGACATGGGTCACGGCCGGCTCGCCCGACTCGAGGTCGCCGCTCGTCGCCTCGACCAGAAGATCGGCCTCGACCTGCTCGATCGCCGTTGCCCCGTCCCAGGGCTCGTGGCGACCGGGGAAGTCCGAGATGCCGGCCCTCGACCGGGCGGCGGCCACCAGCGCCGTCGGCGCGGCCGGGAACCATGTGGCGACCGAGGTGGCGACCGCGCTCAGGGTCAGCTCCAGCCCGTACCGGGACCTGATCGCGTCACCTCGCTCGCCGACGAGCTGCGCGAAGGCACGCCCGACGCCGCCGAACCCGGCGAGCAGGATCCGCACCGGTCAGAGGCCGACGACGATCGGCGCGGACAGGTTGCGCAACGCTTTGGCGACGCTCAACGGTACGACGCGTCCGGTCTTCGGGTTCTCGGAAGGCTCGTTCTCGACGCGGACCGAGAGCCGACCGAAGTGACCGACCACCTCCACCTCGTGAACGTTGCGCCGCACCTGTGGATCGGCGAAGACTCGCAGTCGCGTGCGATCCAGGCCGATGCCGGCGAGGCTCACCGCGGCCGCGACGTTCACGTTCTCCGGGAAACGCCCGACCCCTTCCCGGGCGGGCCCGTCGAACAGGAGCTTCGCCTCCGCGGCTACTGCGGCGCCGGCAAGCTGCTCCGCGCTGAAGGCAGCCGGCGGTTTTCGGGTGGTGTGCGTCACGCTCTGGAGCGGCGCGAGCGCCGCGGCCGAGATCATGTCCAGACCGCCGATCGCTCCCGATGGGATCAGGACCCGCTGCCCGACGTCGCTCGCCAGCGCCTCTACGGACTCCAGGAAGGCGTGGTCGGCAAACGCGCCGACGCTCACGGTCAGCAGGCTCCGACCGCTCTCGAGCACCGGCTGCACGTAAGCGCGCAGGGCCGCGTGGCCGGCAACCTCGACCACGATTTCGATCTCACTATCCAGGAACCGCTCGAGCTCGTCGGTGACGGCGACCTCGGCCACCAGCTCCCGTCCGCGCGAGGGATCGCGGACCAGGACCATGGCGAGCTCCACGTCCGGCCCGGCGAGGCCCTCGGCGATCGCCCGGTGGAGCGAGCGACCGATCTGCCCGTATCCGATGAGCCCTACCCTCAACCTGCTGATCCCCGGTTCGTTATCCGATTGCGCACCTTTGTATACTATCGGTGCGCGCGGCCGTACGGGCCGAGGCGCGCATCCCCACCGGCTCGATGCTGCCTGCCCTCCCGAGCACGCGAGCGTCGGATCGGCGACGGAGTCCGCGCCTGACGCTGGATGCGGATGCTTTCGCAGCGGTGGGTGGACTCGCGAATAAGTGAGGAGGATCACCCAGGATGCGACGACGACTTCTCGCGGTGGCGACGCTCGCTGGATTGGTGCTGACCGCCTGCACGGCGGGCCCGGGTGCTACGCCCGGCGACGGGGACGATCAGGATGGCGAGCAGACGATCTTCTTCGGCACCGGCTCCACGGAGGCGGAGGCTTACCTAGTACCGCTCCTCACGATCGGGCGGGAGATCCTGGCAGAAGACGGGATCACCCTGGAATACATCGCCTTGTCGAGTGACGAGGCGGTCCAGGCGGCGCTCGACCGGGGGCGTGTCGACGTCGCCCTGCAGTCTTCGCTCGGGCTCCAGCGCGCTCTCAGCGCGGGACTGGGCGGACGGTTCATCAGCGGGCTGCAGCAGCACAACCCCTTCGTCCTCGTGGTGCCCGGCGACATCAGCGATCTAAGCGAGCTGGCGGGGATGCGGGTGGGCATCGAGGACCCGACCTCGCTGTCGGTGACCGTCGCCGAGGTGCTCATCCGGGAGCAGGGAGGCCTCGAGCCCGGCGAGGACTATGAGCTGGTCTCGCTCTCCGGCTCGAGCAACCGGGCCGCGGCCCTCCAGTCCGGCTCCCTCGATGCCTCCGTGCTTTTCCGCGCGGTCGGTGAGGCCGTGGAGAACGAGAGCGGCGGCGAGTTCGTGATCCATGGCGGCCTGTGGGACGTCCTCGACCCGATGCTCTGGGAAGGGCTCGCCGCCAGTGAGTCGTTCCGCGAGAACGAAGAGCTGGCGACCATCTTCGTCGAGGCGGTGATGGAGACCAACCGGCGCTTCTACGCAGGCGATCCCGCCGAGATGGCCGCGCTGAAGGACGACTACCCCGAGACCGAGACGCTCGACATCGACGGCCTGATCGGCGACTTCGAGCTGTGGCAGGAGATCCGCCTCTTCCCCCAGGACGGCGGGGTGACCGAGGAGGCGTACAACGGCATCACCCAGTTCCTGCGCGATGCGGGGCAGCTGACCGACGACACGACGGTGCCGTACGAGGACGCCGTGGATCCGAGCTTCGTGGAAGCTGCGTCGGGGAGCTAGGCGACAGCCCCTGAGCGCCGGCAGCGGTGCGCCCTCGTCGTGAGGGCGCGGGGCGCCGCGTACCAGCACGTTCGGAGGAGCGATTGACAGCAGCCGACGCGCAGGTTCCCCCGAGAAAGGACGCTCGGGAGGCGGGTCTGCTCCCGGGTGCGCGGCGGGTCGTCCGCGCGCCGCTGATCTCTCTGCTCGGTCTGTTCGTGCTCTGGTGGCTCGCCAGCCTGGCCCAGCCACGGCACATCCTCCCGTCTCCGGTGGCGGTGCTCGAGGTGATGTGGGACATCACCGCCAGCGGCGAGCTCTGGGCGGCGCTCCAGATCAGCCTGGTCTCGCTTGCGATCGGCGGTCTGCTGGCCCTCGTCGTCGGAGTCAGCGTGGGCGTGCTGATGGGAGCCCAGCGTAGGGTCGAGCAGGCCCTCGACATGTACGTCATCGGCTTCTACGTCGCTCCCGTGTCGGCTCTCACCCCGCTCTTCATCTTCTGGCTCGGGATCGACCTTGCCCCCCGGGTCGCGACCGTCTTCGTGTTCGCCGCGCCGCAGGTGGTCATCACCTGCTTCCGTGGCGCGCGCGACACCCCGCGTACGCATATCCAGGTGGCCCGGGCGTTCCAGGCGACGCGCCGTGACATCTTCACCAAGGTGATCGTCCCACACGAGATCCCGTACATCGTCACCGCGCTGCGCCTTGGTCTCGGGCAGGCGATCAAGGGGATGGTGCTGGCCGAGCTGCTGGTCGGGGTGACAGGGCTCGGCCTCCTCCTCAACACCTACGCCCAGCTCTTCGACACCGCCGCGCTGATCGCGGTCGTGTTGTTCCTCATGCTGCTCGGCGTCATCGGCACCGCGCTCGTGGCCCGCCTCGAGACCGCCCTTACTCCGTGGCGGAGTCCACTGTGAGGACCCGCCTGGTCTCGTTGCTGGTGGTTCTCGCCGCGTGGTGGGGCGGGAGCCTCATCGCCGGCGACCTGGTGCTGCCCAGCCCGCTCACCACGGCGGCCCGGTTCGTCGATCTCACCGTCGAGGGCCGGCTGCCGCGTGCCCTCGGCATCGGCCTGAACGCGCTCGCGGTGGGTGGCAGCGCCGCGGTCCTGATCGGGGTGCCGCTCGGGATCCTGCTCGGCGTGCGGCGCCGGCTCGGGAGCGCCTTCGACTTCTACTTCTCCGCGCTCTACGTCACCCCGTTCTCGGCGGTGGCGCCGCTCTTCATCCTGTGGTTCGGGATCGACGTGAGCGCGCGGATGCTGTTCATCTTCTTCTTCACCCTGCCGCAGATCGTCATCGTCTGCTACCAGGGAGCGCGGTCGACGCCCGAGGGGTTGATCGAGGTGGCGCGCTCGTTCCAGGCGCGGCCGCGTGACGTCTTCTTCAAGGCGATCCTGCCCCACGAGGTCCCGTTCATCTTCACCGCGCTTCGCCTCGGGGTCGGACGCGCGGTGCAGGGGATGGTCGTGGCCGAGCTGCTGATCTCCGCCACGCAGGGTCTCGGGTTCCTGATCAAGGTGTACGGCGCGGTGTTCGACATCGGCGCCGTGCTGGCGGTGGTCCTGTTCATCATGATGCTCGGCATCGTCGCCAGCATGGTGGTGCAGCGGATCGAGGATGCCATCGCGCCGTGGCGGCAGGGCGTCACGACCTCGGGAGAGCCCAGCGGTGCCTGACGTCAAGCTGGCCGTCGAAGGCCTCCACAAGACGTACCGCACCCGACGGCCCCGGGACACCTTCATCCGCCGCCTGCTGCCGGACGTGAACAGCGAGACGGTGGAGGTGGTCGCCATCGAGGACCTGAGCCTGGAGGTGCGCACGGGGGAGTTCGTCAGCATCGTCGGCCCCTCGGGCTGTGGGAAGACCACGGCGCTGCGAATCATGGACGCCCTGGTCGGGGCCGATCGCGGCCGCGTGCTGATCAACGGTACCGAGGTGACCGAGCCGCGCCCGGAGTGCGGTTTCATCTTCCAGGACTTCGGGCTCTATCCGTGGCGCAGCGTGGTCGCCAACGTGGAGTTCGGGCTCGAGCTGCGCGGCGTGCCCCGCGAGCGCCGGCGCGAGCAGGCGCGGACCTACATCAACCTCGTGGGCCTCGAGGGGTTCGAGTCCCACTACCCCCACCAGCTCTCGGGCGGGATGCAGCAGCGAGTCGGGATCGCCAGGACGCTGGCGGTCGAGCCGGAGATCCTGCTGATGGACGAGCCGTTCGGCTCCCTCGACGCGCTGACCCGGCGGATCATGCAGTTCGAGCTGCTCCGGATCCTCGAGGCTCGAAGCCAGACCACGGCCGTCTTCGTCACCCACGACCTGGAAGAGGCGCTGCTGCTGTCGGACCGGGTGGTCGTGATGACGCGTCGGCCCGGGCGCTGCAAGGAGATTGTGGACGTGCCGCTGAAGCGCCCCCGCGACCAGGAGGTGATCGACTCCGCCGAGTTCATCGACCTGCGACGGCGCCTCTGGGAGTCGCTGCGCGAGGAGCAGGTGGGGGTGACCGACGAGGCCCAGCCGGCTCGCTGACGCCGAGCCGAAGCCGAGTGGGATTCGCCATGAAGGACCAGCATGAGCACCGGGGCCGATGAGAGCCGGCCCCTCGACGCCGAGCTCGTCGAGCGGTGCCGCCGGATCCCGACCTCGACCTGGAGTGACGCGCTCGATGAGCTTGGCCTGTCCGGCGTGCTGCCCGGCCTTCGGTGGCGTGGCGGGCGGCCGCCGGTGGCCGGGCCCACCCTGACCGTGGCGCAGGTGGTCGGTCCGCTCGGCTCTGCCGACGCCGAAGAGTTCGGGATCGACCTGGTCCTCGGCCCGGCGGTCCCGGGGCAGGTGGTGCTGATCCAGCAGGCCGGCGGACCGCCGGCCTCCGCCATCGGCGGACTGGCCGCGCTGGCGGCCCAGCGGCACGGAGTCGCCGCGGTCCTCGTCGACGGCGCCTGTCGCGACGTGGCCGAGATCGAGCAGGTCGGCCTGCCGGTGCTGACCCGCGAGATCACGCCGCTCTCCGGACGTGGGAGGGTCCGCATCACCGGACTCAACGTTCCGCTGCGCTTCGGCGCGGTCGAGGTGCAGCCCGGCGACCTTGCCGTCGCGGACGAGACCGGCGTCGTCGTGGTCCCGTCAGCCCGGCTGGTCGAGACGCTCGAGGCCGCGGAGCAGCGCGCTCACCACGACGCGGCGCACGCCGACCGGATTCGAGCCCGGCGGTCCGATCAGCGATAGGTGGGCAGCGGATCCAGCGTCGACGGCGCGAAGAGTGCCGAGGCGGGGATCGGCTCCGGGAGGAGGCCCTGCTCGTGGGCGTAGCGGACGAGGGTGTCGAGGACGTGGGCGTTCCCCGCGAAGTCGTAAGCCCATGGGTCGTCTCCCAGGATCTGCTCCTGCTCAAGCAGAGCTTCGGAGAGCCAGGCGAGGCTGACGCGCCGCGGATCCCGCATGGCCCGGAAGGCCAGCTCCTTTGAGCGCCGGAACGCCTCCAGGAGCTCGCGGGGAAGCCAGGGCATTTCATCGACCAGCTCGCGCCGCACCACGACGGTGTGCATGATCGGGAAGATGCCGGTCCGCCGGTGGTACGCGATCTCGGCCGCCTTCGGATCCTCGAACAGTCGTCGGACCGACCCGCCGACGACGGACGCCTCGGGGTAGATGATCGCCTCCAGCTCGCCGGCGCGAAGCATCTCGGAGACGCTCGCGCCGGGGGCCGCTCGGCCGATCCGGTAGGCATTCGCGTGGCGCAGCGGCACGTCCTCGTCGTCCTGGGTGACCCAGTCGATCGAGCGCAGGTCGACGCCATGGTCGTCCTGGAGGATGCCGCGCACCCAGACTCCGGCCGTGGTCTCCCAGGTCCGCAGGCCGATCCGCGCGCCGCTCAGCTGCTCCGCCGCGTCGATGCCACCATCGGAGCGGACGAAGAGGTAGCCGTGCCGGAAGCGGCGGTGGGGGAAGGCGGGAATGGCGATGAGGCTGCGGTCTCCGGTCCCCACCATGGCCAGGTAGGTCGCCATCGACAGCTCGCAGACGTCGAACTCACGGTGCAGCGCCATGCGGGCGTGGCGCTCCGGCGATGGCAGCCGCAGCACGGTCAGCCGCACCCCCTGCGGTTGCACCCGCCCGTCCGCGAGCGCGTCGTTGAGGTCGTAGTCGCCGCAGGCGAGCGTGAGGCGCGCGCGCATCCTGGGGCTCATGATCCGGCGATCCCGATGAGCGCCGTGCCGAGGAACACGAGCACCGCCGGCAGGACGACCCGGCGCGTGATCGCCTCCAGGCGCGCGGCCAGCAGCGCGGCGAGCAGCACGGTGAGCACCGTCTCCGATCCGGCGACCACGGACACGTGCGACACGGGCGCGAAGGCGAGCGCGGCGAAGAAGCTCAGCTGCCCGACGGTTCCCGCCAGTCCGGCCGCCCAGAAGTAGGGGCGGAGCGTCGTCAGGGAGCTGCGGACCATGAACCCGGCCTCCCCGCGAATGGCGGCGGCCACGAGATAGGTGGTGAGAGCGGTCGAGGAGCCGATCATCGCGCCCAGCACGGCGTTCGGCTCGAGGTCCATCCCCACCTTTCGAAGTGCGTGCCCGGTGCCGAAGAACAGGGCCGCCAGCGCAGCGAACGACACGCCCAGCAGGACGCGTCGTCGCGACGGCGCGAGGATGTGGGCGACCGCACGGCCCGCGAGCTCGCGCGTACGGTCCCAGCGGCCGGACTCGGCGAGTGCCTCCGACTCGAAGGCGCCCGTGACCGGATCCGGCACAGCCTCACCGCGCAGCGGGTCCGGCGCGCCCTGGAGCGACTCGGCGATCAGCGTGAACAGACCGACCAGGATCAGGGCCACCCCTGCACCATCGACGAGGGTAAGCCGCTCGCCGAGGAAGAGCAGGGCGATGATGACCGTCACCAGCGGCGTTGCGTTCTTGATCGCGGCCGCCCGGGCCGCACCGAGGCGCCGGATCCCGGCAAAGAGGGCATACCGACCCAGAAAGGTCGCGCTCAATCCGGCCGCGACGAACCACGCGAACGCCTCGGGGCTCAGCTCGTCGACGCCACCGCCGGCCGCCACCGCGGCAAGCAGGATTCCGAAGATCGCCACGTTCACGAGCATGGTCGTCAGGACCCCGTTGTCCGGGTCGCCCGGGCGTACGCCCCTGCGGATGAAGACGTTCATGAACGAGAAGGCCAGGGCGCCCGTCAGCGCCAGCAGCACGCCCACCTAAGTGACTCGCTCCGGGGAGCGGCGGATCATCTCGGGCCCGGCGGCTCCGAGGCGAGCCGTGGCAGGACGCCGCGCGCCAGGGCGTCCAGCTGCGACAGCTCGGGTATCGACGGCATGAGCAGGAGCAGGTCGATGCCCGCCGCCCGGTAGGGCGCAAGGGACTCGACGAGCTGCTCCGGGTCGCCGCGGTGCACCAGCTCATCGAACGGCCGGCGCAGCGTCCCGTAGTACTCGAGGAGCCGGCGCTCGGCCTCCTCCGCGGTCCGCTGGTCCGCGCCGACCGCAACGTACGCGAGGCACGCGAGCTCGATGGTCCTTCCCGCTTCGCGCGCGCGGCGGCGGATCTCCGGCGCCCGCTCCGCGGCCGCGTCGATCCCCACCGCTCCGAAGATGTACCCGTGGCCGTGCCGCAGCGCGCGCCGGATGGCGGCGTCGGTGTACCCGCCCAGCCAGAGCGGCGGGTGCGGGTGCTGCACCGGGGGCGGGCCCGGCGCATCGATCGCGAGAGGCTGCGCGGCGGCCCAGGCCTGCTCGAGCGCCTCGAGCTGCCGGTCGAAGCGGGGACCCCGGCCCTCGAAGCGGCCGCCCAGGGCATCGAAGTCCTGGGGCCGAGCGCCCGGCGCGAGTCCCAGCTCCAGGCGGCCTCCGGAGAGCTGGTCGACCACCGCCGCCTGTTTGGCAACATGGCGCTCCTCGCGCGCCGGGAGGAGCAGCACGCTGGTCATCAGGCGGATCCGCGTCGTCACCACCGACGCCGCGGCGAGGGCGGTCAGCGGCTCCCACGTCCAGTGGCTCGGGCGGTCATGCGTCCCGAGGGCGGCGAATCCTGCCTCGTCGGCCGCCCTCGCCCAGTCGACCACGAGCGAGGCCTGCGGCGGCCTGCCCAGGAAGGTTGGCAGACCGACCCCTAGCCGCATGGGCCGCCTCCCCCACTCATCGGTGCGCGCAGACCACGTCGACGAGCGCCGGGCGGCGACGCTCGAGCACGATCGAGGCGGCGCGGCGGACCGCGCCCTCCACCTCGTCCGGATCGGTGATCGGGCCTTCCGCCTCCCATCCCATCGAGCGCGCCAGGGCGGCGAAGTCGGGAGCCGGCTCGCCGATTCCGACGCCGACGTCGACGCGCTCCAACGAGCGCCCCCGGTGCCGGGCGACGTCGACCTGGTGGTTCCAGTCGTTGTAGTAGGCCCGGTTGTTGAACATCACCACCAGCAGCGGCAGCCGGTGGGCCGCGGCTGTCCACAGGGCGCCCGAATCGTAGAGCAGGTCGCCGTCGGGCTGAAGGTCGACCACCAGCCGATGGCTGTCGCGGTGAGCGAGCGCAACGCCGAGCGCGATGCCGATCTGGGTCGCTGTGCCGAGGCTGACTCCCGGGTGGCGGTACGGGAGATCGAAATCCCACAGGCGGGTCGCCCAGTCCGCCGTCCCGGCGGTCAAGACCCAGTCGCTGCCGCGGATCGCCTCCCACACGGAGCTGACGAGCGCCGTCGGCGCGATGGGCCGTTCGCCTGCCCGATCCTCGGCGGTTCGCCGCCAGCCGGCGAGGGTCTGCTCGTGCAGATCGGCCAGCCGGCGGCGCCATGGCCTTCGATCGACGCCACTCCCCTGCTCGCCGAGGGCCCGGCAGCGGTCGAGGAGGGCGGGCAACGCGAGCCGGGTGTCGGCCAGGACGGCGAGATCGACCTCCTGCAACGGGCCGTGGTGGTGAATCCAGGCCGAGGCATGCAGGTCGCCGAAGCCGATGTCCACCACGCGCGCCTGCGGGTGGAGCCGCGACTGCGACGTTCGCTCGATCGTGTCGGCCCGCCTCGTCCACTTCGAGACGTCCTTCATGTCGAGGGCGACGACCAGGTCCGCCTCCTCGAGGACCGCGCTGCCGGTAACGTTAAGCGGGTGGCGGTTCGGCGCGTTCAGCCGCACGCCGGTGTCGACGATCCCGGCGCCGACCAGCTCGGCCAGCGCCGGGATCTGCTCGAAGGCGAGCGGGTCGCGCCCGGCGTAGCCGCAGAGCAGGATCGGCCGCTCCGATTCAAGCAGGAGGCGGGCGGCGCGATCGATCGCCGCCGGATCGGCGGCCATCGCCGTGGCGGGGCGGAGCCGGTCCGGTGCGAGCAGCGGCGGCTCCTCGGTGAGGCGCTGCTCCTGGAGGTCGGCGTCGAGCGCCACGTAGGTCGGTCCGGCCGGCTCGGTGACGGCGATCCGTCGTGCCCGGTGCATGGCCTCGGCGAGGGCCTCCAGCGAGGAGGGCTGATCGTCCCACTTCGTGAAGTCGCGCACCGCCGTGGCCTGGATGTTGGCCGTGTGCTTCCAGTCGATCTCCGGTCGGCGCCGGCGGGCGTCCATCGGCCCGGCGCCCCCCAGGACGAGGACCGGAGCCCGGTCGGTGTAGGCGTAGAAGAGGCCGAGGCTGCCATGGAGGAGGCCGACGACGTTGTGCAGGATCGCCGCCATCGGGCGTCCCATTGCCTTCGCGTACCCGTGCGCGAGGTTGACCGCCACCTTCTCATGCGTGCAGAGGAGCATCTCCGGCGCGTCCTCGCGCTGGACCAGCGAGTCGTGGAGGCCCCGGAAGCTGGCCCCCGGGTTGAGGGCGACGTGAGCGATCTCGTTCTGCACGAGGAGGTCGACCATCAGGTCCGACCCGAAGCGCCCGGCAGACGTCATCGACCCGCGCGGTCGGGCGCCGAGCCGGGGCTGGAATGGCAGGGTCGGAGGCGCATCGCGGTCACTCCGGGGCGCGGCGTCGTGCATACAATAGTCTACAGGAGCGGGGGCGGCCGAGCTCGGCCGATGCGCGGAGGATCGAATGGCGGACAGACGGCGGGTGGCGCTGATCATCACCGGCGGGACGATCGACTCGGTGGGCAACGACCGCCTCGACCTCGCCTGGTACATCGAGGCCGGAAAGCGCCTCGAGGCCGGCGAGCTGGTCGACGCGATCCCGGAGCTCGAGCAGATCGCTCAGGTCCGCGAGATCCCCTTCCGCCGCCTCCCGAGCCAGGCCATCAAGACCTCCGACTGGCTGGAGCTGGCGGCCACCATCCAGGGGCTCCTCGTCGACGACGAGGCAGATGGCGTGGTGGTGACGCACGGCACCAACACCCTCGAGGAGACCGCGTACTTCCTCAACCTCGTCCTCAAGACCGAGCGGCCGGTCGTCGTGGTCGGCGCGATGCGGCCCTCGTCGGGGCTCGGCGCCGACGGATACCTGAACCTGCTCAACGCCGTCCGCGTCGCGGCCGATCCGCTCTCGGCCGGCAGCGGCGTGCTGGTGGTCCTGAACGACACCATTCACGGCGCCCGCGACGTCACCAAGACGGCCACCTACCGACTGGAGACCTTCCAGGGCCGCGACCTCGGCCCGCTCGGGTACGCCGATGCCGACGGTCGTGTGCTCTTCTACCACCGCCCCGCCAGGCGGCACACCACCGGCTCGGCGTTCGACTGGTCAAAGCTGACCGATCTGCCACGTGTCGACGTCGTGCTCTCGTACGTCGGCGCCGACGGAGTCCTGATCGACGCGGCGGTCCAGGCGGGAGCGCGTGGGATCGTGAGCGCCGGCACCGGGGCGGGACGACCCACCCCGGGCGAGGAGGAGGCCCTCAACCGGGCGAGCGAGCAGGGCGTCATCGTCTGCCAGGGCAGCCGCGTCGGTTCCGGGCGAGCCGTGCGCAGCCCGAGCCTGAGGAAACGAGGCTGGGTGGCGACCGACAACCTGGTCCCGTGGAAGGCGAAGGTGCTCCTCGCGCTGGCCCTGACTGTGACGTCGGACCCCGACGGCATCCAGGAGCTGATCGACACCCATTGATCGGATGACGGCTCGTTGACGGCGCTGGAGGTCGACGCTCCCCTCGTCGTCACGCTCGTCCTCGTGATGTTCGTGGCGGCTGTGGTGAACGGCGTCGCGGGATTCGGATTCGCCCTGGTCGCGGTGGCCGCCATGGCCGTCGTGCTGGAACCGCGCCCCGCCGTCGTCCTGATGAGTGTGATCACGCCCCTCCTCACGGCGCTTCAGCTTCGCCATCACTGGGGCTTCCGATCGGTCGCCGGCCGTATGACATCGCTGCTCGCCGGTTCTGCGATCGGCGCAGCGATCGGGTCGCAGCTGCTCGTGATCCTGCCCGGCTACGTTCTGGCCATCGCGCTCGGCCTCTTCGCCATCTGGTACGTCATCGGGTCGATGCGCGCGACGCCTATGAGCATCGCGGACTCCACGGAGCGCCGGCTCGCGCCGGGCGTCGGGCTCCTGGCCGGCATGTCCAATGGCGCCCTGGGAGCCTCGGGGCCGATCCTCGGCAGCTACCTCCTCGCGATCGGCCTCAGCGGACGGCAGTTCGTCTTCGCGATCTCGACGGTGTTCGCGGTCATGTCCGCGGTGCGCGTCGTCACCCTCGGTGCGCTGGGCGAGTACACGGCGGTCGTCCTCGTCCTCGGCGCCAGCCTGGCCGTGCCAGCCTTCCTCGGCCAGCGGCTCGGCTTCTGGCTCCAGGGCAGGCTCTCGCCGGTCACCTTCCAGCGCGTGATCCTCATAGCGCTGCTCGCCGCGAGCGCGAATCTCCTGTACCGGGGCGTCAGCCAGGCGATCGGCGCGCTCGGATAGGTGCGAGAATCTTCGGATGCGACCGGCCTCCGACATGAGCTCCGTCCCGGCTGACGCGGCTTTCGATCGCGGGGCGCTCGCCGGCGCGGTGGCGGACGCAGCGGTGCTGCACGGGGACTTCCTCCTGAGCTCCGGCCGCCGCAGCAGCTACTACATCGACAAGTACCGATTCGAGACCGATCCGACGCTGCTCAGGCAGATTGCCGCTGGTCTCGCACGCGAGCTCGATCCCGGTATCGCCCGCCTGGCCGGGCCTGAGCTCGGCGCCGTGGCGCTCGTCACCGCGGTCTCCCTTCTCACCGGAATCCCGTTCGTGATCGTGCGTCGCGCGGCCAAGGACCACGGAGGCAGCCGCGAGGTGGAGGGCCGGCTTCAGCCCGGCGAACAGGTCGCGGTCATCGAGGACGTGGTCACCAGCGGCGGTCAGGCCCTCGCCGCGGCCGAGCGAGTGCGGCACGCCGGTGGCGAGGTGCGGCAGGTCCTGGCGGTGGTCGACCGCGAGGAGGGAGGTCGAGAGACGATCGAGGCGGCCGGATACCGGTTCACCGCCCTCCTCTCGCGCAACGACCTGACCGGCTGAGAGCCGAGCGCCTCAGCGGACGGCGGCGGTCTCGGGCTGCGGCGCGGGGAGCAGGGCCTCGGGCACCCACACCACTCCGTCGAGGATGTGTCGTGCGGTTCGGCCGACGGTGACTCCGAGGATGTCGATCGGATCCGCAGCCGGATCCGCTCGGACCGCGGTCTCCATGACGCCGTAGGGGTGGGCGATCCGGATCGTGTCCCGATCCGGCCGGTCATCGGCGGCGCGCGTCACCTCGTGCACGACCGTCCCCGCAACCAGCGCAGCCGCAGCCGTGCAGATCGCCCCTGTCACCATGTAAGAGCGGTGGGCGGTCTGCATCGACATCAGCCGGCCGACCACGTCCATCGCGCCGGCTGGAACCCGCTCACCGGTCGTCGTCAGGTACTCGCGAGGCGGCGCCACGAAGCCGACCTTCGGGAGGCCGGGGCTCCGGCTCGTCGCGAGCGCCCGGTCGGTGACGATCCCCAGCCGCTCGGCCACGATCCCGCGAGCCTCCTCGAGCAGGTCGGTGACCTCCCTCCTCGACTCGATCTCGGGCGGTAGCTCGCCACCGGTCAGCCCGAGCTCGTGAGCCAGCAGGAAGACGACGGGATTGGCGGCATCCACCACCGAGATCGAGTAGCGCCGACCGTCGCGCAGCGTCACCTCATCGCGCGGCGACCCGGTCGGAAGGAGCTGCCCGGTCACGCTGCCGGCCGGCTCGGTGAACTCGAGGAGGACGCGGGCGCCGGTGCCGGGCACTCCGGGGATCGCATAGTCGCCGCTCAGGGCGGCGCGACCGTCCCGCGTCGGCACGTGGGCGACGATGATCTTGCCGGTGTTCGTGTTGTGGATGCGGACCGTCGTCTCCTCGTCGCCGGCCGCGACCAGCCCCTGGTCGATCGCGTAAGGCCCGACCGCCGCCGAGAGGTTCCCGCAGTTGCCGCCCCAGTCGACGAGGGGGCTCGTCACGCTGACCTGGGCGAACGTGTAGTCCACGTCGGCGTCCGGCCGGCTGGCCGGGCCGATGATGGCGGCCTTGCTGGTCTGCGAGGTCGCGCCGCCCAGGCCGTTGATCTGGCGCAGGTCCGGGCTGCCGAACACGTTCAGCAGGATCTGCTCGACCATCTCCCGCTCGGCGGGCAGGGTGCTGCTCCCGAAGAAGACGCCCCGGCTGGTTCCGCCGCGGAGGATCGAGCACTCGATCGGGCGTGCGTCGCTCATCAAAACTCGCTCCAGCTCGTGCCTCGATTGACAGTATACGGCGGTGTCCCGGACTACCGGGGCCGTGACGTCTCGTCCCCTCCGCTTCGCTCGCTCGCGTCCACGTAGCGCGCCTCGAGGCGGTCGACCTCCGGCTTCCCCACCAGGCGTTGCCGCTCGTCCCAGCTGATGAGGCGGTCGAGAAAGCCGGCGCTTCCACCGTCGGCACGGAGCGCGAGCAGCGACTCGCGCATGCCGAGCATGGCGGAGCGCAGCGCGGTGTTGGCGAAGAGCGCGACCCGGTACCCCATGGCGTCCAGCTCCTCGAGCGTGCACAGCGGCGTCAGCCCGCCCTCCACCATGTTCGCCACCAGAGCGCCACGCACGCGCCGGGGCAGCTCGGCGAGCGCCTCGCGGGTCGGTGGAGCCTCGACGAAGGCGAGATCGGCGCCCACCTCGAGGTACGTGTTGGCACGCTCGACGGCCGCGTCGATCCCCTCGGTCGCGATGGCATCGGTGCGGGCGATCACCACGGTGTCGGGGTCGAGACGGGCGTCGAGCACGGCGCGGAGCTTCGCGGACATCTCCCCGACCGGGATCACCTCCTTGCCGGCGAAGTGGCCGCAGCGTTTCGGGAACACCTGGTCCTCGATCTGGACCCCCGCCGCGCCGGCACGCTCAAGGCTCGTCAATGCGCGCACCGCGTTCACCGCGTTCCCGAAGCCGGTGTCCATGTCCGCCACGATCGGGATCTCGACGGCGTCGCGCATCCGGCGTACCTGGTCGACCACCTCGGTCAGCGTGGCCAGGCCGACGTCCGGCACGCCGAGAAGGGCGTTGGCGATCCCCGCGCCGGTCGCGTAGACCGCTTCGAAGCCGACGTCTGCTGCGACCCGGGCGGTCAGCGCATCGGCGCAACCGGGAAGGAGGAGTGCAGACCCCTCGTCGAGTCGGGCGCGAAGGGCGGACGCCGGCGTCGGTTCTCGAGTCACGGCAAGATTGTATACAGCTGCCGCCCTCGAACCGCCTGGGGGGAAGGACGTGACCGGCTCTCGCCGGGCCGGCACGCAGCGGAGGAATAGTTGATTGCCGCCAAGGGGCTTGTGCGGCGGACTGTATACTGTCGTCACGAGTCGACGACAACGAGGGAAAGGAGCTCAGCGCGTGGCGGATGCGTCGGCCAGACCGGCCCGAGCCGGCCCCTCGTTGGACGCTCCTGTTCCAAGCAGCGAGCGTGTGCACCAGGCCCTGAAGCACCGCATCCTGGCTGGCATGCTCGAACCGGGTACCCGACTGGTGGAGCTGCAGCTCGCCACCGAGTTCAACGTGAGCCGGACCCCGGTCCGCGAAGCGCTGAAGCGCCTCACTGCCGAGGGACTCATCCGGGTCGACCCGGTGCGCGGCATCGTGGTGAGCGACGTCGACGCCCGCGAGCTCGAGGAGATCTTCGTCATCCGCGAGGTGCTCGACGGCCTGGCCGCTCGGCTCGCGGCCGGTCGAGTCTACTCGACCGACCTCACCAAGCTCCACCTGCTGATGGACATGATGCGTGAGGCCGTTAAGACCGGTCAGTGGGATGGCATGGTCCAGGCGAACATCAAATTCCACGATGTGCTCCACGAGGCGGCCGGGA
>CAYXZN010000006.1:0-24200 GCA_964469325.1 uncultured Steroidobacteraceae bacterium | reverse complement strand
GCGCGGCGGCGTCGGCGATGCTCCTCACGCCGCCACCCACGCACAGCGGGATGTCCAGGCTCGCGGCCGTTCGCGAGATGAGCTCCAGGAGGGCAGGCCGCCCCGACCGCGTGGCACCGATGTCCAGGATCACGATCTCATCGGCTCCATCTCGCGCATAGCCGGCGGCGAGCTCGACCGGGTCTCCCGCATCGGCCAGGTCGACGAAGCGGGTCCCCTTCACGACGCGACCGTCGGTGACGTCCAGGCAGGCGATGATCCGGCGAAGGAGACTCATGCCAGCGCTCCGCCCGCACACGCGACGATCGCCGCCTCGACGGGCAGCGAGCCGTCCAGCAGGGCACGTCCCACCACCGCCCCGTCGAGCCCCAGGGCGGCCAGTGCCTCCAGGTCACCCGGGCTCGAGATCCCGCCCGCCGCCACCAGCAGCGCGTCGGGCAGCTGAGCGCGCAGGCCACCGATGAGGGCCAGGTTGGGGCCCGAACCGCTCCCGTCGCGACCCACGTCGGTGACGACGAGGCGGGAGGCGCCGTTCTCGAGCATCCAGCGGGCGAGCGCGAGCGGCTCCCCCCCGACGACGCGCGTCCAGGCATCGACGCTGGGGCGACCATCCCGGAGGTCAAGCGCGGCACCGATGCGTCCCGGCCAGCGGGTCGCCGCCTCGGAGAGGAGGCTCCCCGGCGGGAGGGCGGCGGTCCCCAGGATCACGTCATCCGCGCCCGCCTCGAAGATCGTCTCGATCGCGGCCATGCTCCGCAGCCCGCCTCCAACCTCCACCCGCAGCTCGGGAGACACTGCCCTTGCGCCGCTCACGATCCGCCCGATCAGCTCGTGGTGGACGGGGGCCCCTCGTCGGGCCCCCTCGAGGTCCACCAGGTGAAGCCTGCGGACGCCCCGCGACACCCAGTCGTGCGCCACCGTCCGGGCCTCGCCCCGGGCGATCTGCCGGGCGAAATCGCCCTGCTCGAGGCGAACCGCTTGGCCCTCCAGCAGGTCGAGCGCGCCGATCAGCTCCATCAGCTTCCCCTCGCGACCGCCGGACTGATCGGAGCCTCGTCGAGCAGCCCCTGGGCAAAGGCGGCCAGCAGCCCCCGGCCGAACGCGCCGCTCTTCTCCGGGTGGAACTGCGCGCCGATCAGCCGGCCCCGACGCAGCAGCGACGGAAAGGAGAAGCCATCCACCTCGGTCGTGCCGAGGACGCAGCCCCGGTCAGCCGGGTCGAGCCAGTAACCGTGTACGAAGTACGCCTCCACGGCGCGACCGCCGTGCAGCCGGACGACGTTCCAGCCGATGTGCGGCACGCGCTGCGGCCCGCCGGCGGCAGGGCCGGGAAAGGCGCGGCAGACGCCGCCGAGCAGTCCGAGCCCGGTCGCGCCGCCCTCCTCCGAGCGCTCCAGCAAGAGCTGGGCACCAAGGCAGATCCCCAGCAGGGGGCGACCGGCAGCGCCCCATTCTCGCAGCGGCTCCCAGAGTCCCCGACGGTGGAGCTCGGCCACCGCCGATGGCGCGGACCCGACTCCCGGCAGCACCACGCGCTCGACCTGCGCCAGCTCCTCGCGACTGGCGACCAGGCTCGCCTGCGAACCAACCGCCAGGAGGGCGCGCAGGACCGAGCGGGTGTTCCCCGCTCCGTAGTCGACCACCGCGATCAACGCAGCGTCCCCTTCGTGCTGGGGATCGCACGCTCCCCATCGAGCTCGAGCAGGCGCGGGTCGGGCTCCACGGCCCGCCTCAGCGCCAGCGCGAAGGCCTTCATCATCGACTCGCAGTGGTGGTGCACGCTCCGGGCCCCTCGGATCCGGATGTGGACGGTGAGACGTGCCTCCCGTGCCAGCGACTCGAGCAGGTGCGGGAGCAGTTCCAGCCACGGATCCCCGCTCGGGTCCTCGGGCCGTGGGCCGATCACGGTGTACGCCCGCCCGCCGGCGTCGATGGCGCACTCGGCCAGCGCCTCGTCGAGCGGGACCAGCGCCTGGCCGAAGCGGCGAATCCGCGACCGATCCCCGAGCGCGGCGTCGAGAGCGCGGCCGATCACCAGGCCCGAGTCCTCGGCCGTGTGGTGAGCATCCACCTCTAGGTCACCGCGGGCGGTCAGCTCCAGGTCGATCCGAGCGTGGCGTGCCAGCTGCTCGAGGAGGTGGTCGAGGAATCCGATCCCGGTGGCGACCTCGAACGCGCCGACCCCGTCGAGGTCCAGCGCGACGCTCACCTGGGTCTCGGCGGTCGCGCGCTCGGCGGCCCCGGTGCGGCCGCTCACCGGTACGCCTCCAGGCCGGACAGGATGCGGTCGGTCTCGGCGGCGTCCCCCGCGCCGACCCGCAGCCACCCGGCCATCGGTCCCTCGGAGTAGGTCCGCAGGATGATCCCGCGATCGCGCAGTGCGGCCGCCAGCGCGGAGGCGTCGTCGGGCCGGAAGGCCACGAAGTTGGTGACCGAGGGCAGGCACGCCCATCCGCGGCTCACGATCGCGTCTGCCAGGCGGCGGCGCTGCTTCACCATCGCCGCCTGCCGCTCGCGCGCGCCGACCGGGTCCTCCAGCACGCCGAGCGCCATCGCCACCGAGGGTCCCGACAGCGACAGCGGCAGCCGCGACGCGTCGAAGCGGTCGACCAGCTCCTCGGGCACGACCAGGTATCCGACCCGAGCGTTGGCCAGCCCATACGCCTTCGAGAGCGAGCGCACGACGATGACATTCGGCAGCGTGCCCTGGAGCGAGGCGGCGCTCAGCGCGGTGGCGGAACCATTGGCGTCAGCGGCGGCGAACTCCAGGTAGACCTCGTCCACGGCCAGCAGCGACGGCAGGTCGCCGGCGAGCTGCCGCACCTCGTCGAGTGGGTAGGCCTCACCGGTCGGGTTGTTCGGCGTGCACAGCCAGACCAGCCTGGCCGAGCTGTCCAGCGCCGCCGCCCGCAGCTGATCGGGTGACTGCCGCACGGCGATGTCCGCGCGCGGAACCGCGACCACGCGGGCGCCCGCCAGCTCCGCCTCGACGGCAAACATCCCGAAGGTCGGCGTCGGGATCACGACCGCGTCGCCGGGACCTGCCGCCAGGCCGGTGACCAGGCGGATCAGCTCATCCGCGCCGGCGCCGGGGATGATCCGCGACGGGGCGACCCCGCACAGCTCACCCAGCGTCGCCCGGAGCCGCCCGTACGACATGTCTCCGTAGGTGCGGAGATCATCGGCCGGGTAGTCCCGCAGCGCGTGGACGGCACCGGCCAGCGGGCCGCCGCCGAGGATGTTCAGGTCGGCCCGCAGCAGGTCGTCCGGATCGAGGCCCGTCTCGGCCGAGATCATCTCGTCGGACTCCTCGACCGGGTACGGTGTGACCGGATCGACTTGACGCAGCAGCAGCGTCGCATCCAGCCGCTCGTCACCCTGGCCGGCGACGGCGCGCGCCGACACGGATGCCGCGTGTGCCGACATGCCCTCGGCCTCGGCCAGCGCGGTCACCACCGGGGCGAGCCGGGAGACCGCCGGCGCCGTCACCGCCTGGAGCTGGACCCAGCGCCCGAAGGTCTCGACCCCGACGCCGCTCCAGCCGGCGGCCGCCCCGCCGGTGGGCAGCAGATGGTTGGCGCCGATGGCGTAGTCGCCGGCCGCGACCGGCGTGGTGGCGCCGATGAAGACCGAGCCGGCACGCCGCACCCGTTCGGCCAGCGCGGCTGCACCCCGGCACTGGAGGGACAGGTGCTCGGGGGCGATCGCCTCGGCCAGCTCGAGCGCCTCGCTCGGCGAGCTCACCTCGACCGCGTGCCCGTGCCGCTGCAGAGTCTCCAGCCCAGCCGACGCCGGTCCGCGGGCCACCTGCGGGAGGGCAGCCTCCACGGCGTCGATCAGCGCTGGCGCATCGGTCACCAGGACCGCGATGGAGTCCGGCCCGTGCTCGGCCTGCGCCAGGAGGTCGAGCGCGACCAGCCCCGGGTCGGCATCGGCGTCGGCCAGCACCACGCACTCGGACGGGCCGGCGGGGAGATCGATGGCGACATCCCCGGCCACCGCCCGTTTCGCCGCGGTGACCCATCCTCCACCGGCCCCCACGATTCGATCGACCCGCGGCACCGACTCGGTGCCGTACGCCAGCGCGGCGATCGCCTGCGCGCCGCCGACCTTGAGCACCCGGTCGACGCCGACCAGTCGAGCAGCCACCAGGATCGCCGGCGCAACCTCCCCGCTCGGGCCGCTCGGGGTGGCGATCACCAGCTCGTCGACCCCGGCCAGGCGCGCGGGGACGCCGATCATCAGCACCGAGCTGGCCAGGGGGGCACGACCGCCGGGCACGTAGCCGCCGACCCGTCGAAGCGGCACCCATCGCCGCCAGGCTGCGACGCCTGGAGCGGTCTGGACCACCCGGCGAACCCGCAGCGCGTTACGCTGGTCGGCGTGGTACCGGCGCACCGCCGCGGCGGCCCGCTCGAGCGCATCCGAGAGGCTGCGCGGGACGCGATCGGGAGCCGCACGGAACTCGTCCTCCGAAGCCCACAGCTCACCGGGGGGCGCACCCTCGAGCCGCTCCCGCAGCGCCAGCAGCGCCGCATCGCCTCCGTTGCGAACGCCGGCGATGATCTCGGCCACCTCGGCGCGCGGCTCCACGGGACGCAGGCGGTCGATCCATGCCAAGCGCTCCCGCTCATCTGCGGTCCGCCAGCTCAGCCGCTCCAGCACCGCCGACGCGGGAGCCCGGGAGCTCATCGGATCACCCGCTCGATGGGCACGACCAGGATGTCCTGAGCGCCTGCGGCCTTGAGCGCCGGAACCAGCTCCCAGAGCCGGCTCCGCTCGACCACCGAGTGGACCGCGATCATGGCCGGATCTGCGAGCGGCATGACGGTCGGCTCCGACAGACCCGGGATGATGCGTCGGATGGCGGGGAGCGCCGTTGCCGGCGCGTTCATCATCATGTACTCGCGCCCTCGGGCCGCGACCACGCTGCCCAGCATCTCGATCAGCGGTGCGATCCGCGGGTCCGACGTGCGAACGCCAATCAGCACCGCCTGCGAGTCGAGCAGCGTGGCGAGCGGGCGCAGGCCGTTCAGCCGCAACGTCGAGCCGGTCGCCACCAGGTCGACCACCGCGTCGGCAACCCCGAGCTGGGGCGTGACCTCCACCGCGCCGTGGACCTCGACCAGCTGGGCCTCGACCCCGTGCTCGGCCAGGAAGGCGGCCGTCAGGCGGGGGAAGCCGGTGGCCACGGTGCAGCCGGAGAGCTCTTCCGGCCGCTCGAAGCGGCTCGACCTGGGGACGGCGAGCACCAGCGAGCAGGCGCCGAACCCGAGCGGGAGGATCGCCGGCGGAGGCTCGCTGCGCTCGGCGACCAGGTCCTGTCCGGTGATCCCGAGCTCGACGATGCCGTCCGCCACGTACTCGGCGATGTCCTCGGTGCGCACGAAGAGCAGCTCGAGGTCGTAGTTCCGGGCCTGCGCGGTCAGGCGGCGCTCGGAGAGCTCGAAGTCGAGCCCGGCGTCGTGGAGCAGGCTGATCGATGGTTCCGCCAGACGTCCCTTGCTGGGCAGCGCCAGGCGGAGCCGTCCCGACCCGTTGCCGCCGCGCTCGCTCAACGACGCCGCCTTCGCCGCGCAAGCCGGTCGATCATCAGCCGGTACCCCCCGCGTCCGTAGCGCAGCCACTGCCCGACCCGGCTGATGGTCGCGCTCGATGCCCCGGTTCGGCGGGCGATCTCCGCGTAGCTGGCTCCGCCGTCCAGGAGGCGGGCAACGGCCCAGCGCTCGCCCAGCTCCTTCAGCTCCGTCACGGTGCACAGGTCGCGCAGGAAGCGCAGCGCCTCGTCCTCGTCGCGCAGCGCGACGACGGCTCCAGCCAGCTCCCGCGTCCGGTCGTCCATCCACGCCTCATCCGCGGGCAGGCTCCCTCCTCCCCGTTCGACCTGCGCTGGCCCGGCCGCTCTGTTCATCGCATTAGTTAACTAAAGCGATAAAGCGATGTCAAGCGCAGGGGCCGCTTCGGAAAAGGTCTTGCATGATTATGCGCAAAGTGGTATCAACATACGCTCTTATGACCTCGCCGTCCGCCCCGCTGTGGCTCGCCCGCTCAACGGAGCCGCCCGATCCCCTGCTTCTCGAGCTGTCGTCCAGCGTTGCGCTCGACCGCGACCTGGCGGCCTACGACGTGGACGCCTCGGTGGCCCACGTCGATGAGCTGGAGCGGATCGGCCTCCTGGACACCGCCCAGGCGGCGACCCTCCGGAGCGCGCTCGACTCGATCACCCGTCAGCTGGCGGATGGCACCTTTCCGTGGCGGGAGGAGCACGAGGACGTTCACATGAACGTCGAGGCTGCCGTGCACGAGGCGGTGGGCGAGGAGTTGGCGGGCCAGCTCCAGGCGGGACGCAGCCGCAACGAGGAGATCGCTACCGACGAGCGCCGCTGGCTGCGAGATGCGGCGAGCCGGCTGGACCAGGCGCTGCTCCAGCTCGAGCGCAGCCTGGTAGGCAGGGCGGCCGACGAGATCGAGACGATCCTGCCCGCCGCGACCCACACCCAGCCCGCCCAACCCGTGTCGCTGGCGCACCATCTCCTCGCCTACGTCGAGATGCTCGAGCGCGACCGTGGGCGTCTCGCCGACCTCGCTCGGCGCGCCGACCGCTCGCCGGCGGGATCCGGAGCGGCGGTGGGCAGCGGCCTGCCGTTGGATCGGGACTGGCTCGCGCGACGACTCGGCTTCGCCGCACCGACTGCGAACAGCCTCGATGCGGTCAGCGACCGCGATTACGCTGCCGAGCTCGTCCTCGCCTGCGCCATCGGCCTCAGCCACCTGTCACGGCTGGCCGCCGAGATGATCCTGTGGTCGACTCCTGCGTACCGCTTCGTGCGCCTGTCGGACGGCTTCACGTCGGGCAGCTCGATGCTCCCCAACAAGCGGAACCCCGACGCGGCGGAGCTGATCCGGGCCCGCGCGGCGATCGTGGGCGGTCAGCTGGCGGGCCTGCTGGCAGTGACCCGCGGCCTGCCGCTCGCCTACCACCGCGACATGCAGGAGACGCGCCGGCCGATGTTCGAGGCGGTCGCCTCCTATCACCTGTGCCTGCGGGTGAGCGACGCGATGATGGCCGGCGTCACCTTCGACCGCGCCGCGATGCGGGCCGCGGCATCGGACGGCCATGGCCTGGCGGTGGCCCTCGCCGAGCGCCTGCTGCTACGCGGGATCCCGTTCCGGACCGCGCACAGGCGCGTCGGTGAGCTGGTCGCTCTCGCCGAACGACACGGCTCCGCCCTCCACGACCTGCCGTCCCGCGAGCTGCGCGCGGCGCTGCCCGAGCTCGGAGATCAGGATCCAGTCGTGCCGGCCATCGACGAGGCGGTCCACGCGGCGGACGTGGTCGGAGGAACGGCCCCTGCCCGGGTCCGGGCCGCGCTGTCGGACGCGATGGCGCGGCTCGGGCTGGAGCCGGCAGCGGAGGACGCGCCGTGACGGTACAGGTCTCGGTCGTCGGCGCCACCGGCTACGCCGGCGCGGAGCTGATCCGCCTGCTGGCGGGCCACCCCGGAGCGAACATCTCCTCCCTCCACGCACGCGACCGCGACCGGCAGCCGCTGGCCGACGAGTTTCCGCACCTCGCGCCGCTCAACCTGACCGTGCACGACGGCGAGCCGGAGGCGGGCATCGACGTCGCCTTCATCGCCCTGCCGAGTGGCCATTCCGCCGAGCTGGCGGCCAGGCTGGCCGACGCCGGCACCACCGTCATCGACGTGGGCGCCGATCTCCGCCTGCGCGACCCGGCGGCCTATCCCACCTGGTACGGGTTCGAGCATCCGGCGCCGGAGGTGCTGGCGCAGGCGGTGTACGGGCTGCCCGAGCTGACGCGCGCCCGGCTGCCGGGGGCCCGGCTGATCGCCAACCCCGGCTGCTACCCCACCGCGGCCCTGCTCGCTCTGCTCCCGCTCGCCACCGCCGGCCTGCTCACCGACGAGGTGATCGTGGATGCGAAGTCCGGGATCAGCGGCGCGGGGCGCAGCGTGGGGCCGGAGTACCTGTTCACCGAGCTCGATGGCAGCACGACTCCGTACGGGCTGGCCGGGCACCGCCACACCCCGGAGATCTCGCAGGGGCTGGCCGACGCGGGCAGCTCGGTCGAGGTCACCTTCGTCCCGCACCTGGTTCCCCAGGCGCGGGGGATCGTCGCCACCTGCTATGCCCGCCTCTCCGAGGACCTGGGCCAGGAGGCGCTGGTCGACCTGTACGCGAGCGCGCTGGATGGCGAGCCGTTCGTCCACCTCGTCCAGCGACCGCCGGCGTCGAAGCTCGCGAGCGGAAGCAACCACGCGTTCGTCCACGCCGTCCGTACCGGCCCCCGGCGGGTGGTGGCGATGGCCGCCATCGACAACCTGGGCAAGGGAGCGGCCGGGCAGGCGATCCAGAACATGAACCTGGCCCGCGGGCTCCCCGAGACCAGCGGCCTGGAGGCGGTGGGGATCTACCCGTGATTCGCCGCGCACGTCTGGCCACGCCGCGCGCCGACCCGGCGCCGAACGGGTCGCGGCTCGTTCGCGGCGGCGTCACGTCGCCCGGCGGCATCGAGGCGGCCGCGGTCCGCGCCGGGGTGCGGAGCCTCCCCGGCCTGGACCTGGCCCTGCTCCGGGTGTCGGACGGGCCCGGCACCGCGGCTGCCGTCTTCACCACCAACCGCTTCAAGGCCGCCCCGGTCCTGGTCGCCGAGCAGGCGCTGGCGGCCAGCGGCGGGCGGGTGCGGGGCGTGGTGATCAACGCCGGCTGCGCCAACGCGGGAACGGGAGAAGGCGGGCTGGCCGATGCGTCGCGAGTGGTGGAGCTGGTGGCCGCGCGGCTGGGCTGCCCTCCCGACCAGGTGCTACCCGCCTCGACCGGCCTGATCGGGTCACGGCTTCCCATGGACGCCATCGAGCGGGCGGTTCCGCGCCTGCGTCCCAGCCGATCGCGGGCCGCGGCGAGACGTGCGGCGCGGGCGATCCTGACCACCGATACCCGCCCCAAGGAAGCGGCGGCGCAGGTGACGCTCGAAGACGGGCGCGGGATCAGCGTGGGCGGCATGGCCAAGGGGGCGGGCATGATCCATCCCCAGATGGCGACCATGCTCGCCTTCGTGACCACCGACGCGCCGGCCGCTCCGTCGCTGCTGGCCGAGCTGCTTCGCTCGGCCACCGTCGGAAGCTTCAACCAGGTGACCGTCGATGGCGACGGCTCCACCAACGACTGCGTGATCCTCCTCTCGAGCGGCCGCGCGCGCGGCGGGGAGGTGGCGGCCGGAAGCGGGGACGCCCATCGGCTGGAGGAGGCTGTGGGCGCCGTGTGTCGGAGCCTTGCGCGACAGATCGCCGCCGACGGCGAAGGGGCGCGGACCCTGATCGAGGTCCAGGTGACCGGGGCCCGCGACGACGCGCAGGCCAGGAGCGTCGCCCGGGCAGTCGCAGGCTCGAACCTGGTCAAGGCCGCGGTGCACGGAGCCGATCCGAACTGGGGGCGCATCGCCGCGGCCGCCGGTCGCAGCGGGGCCGAGCTGGACCCCGATTGGCTGCGCGTCCAGATCGGACCGATCATCGTCTACGACGGGGCGCCGCGCCCATTCGACGAGCGCCGAGCCAGTCGAGCGCTGGCCGGACGGGTGGCGTCGCTCCGGCTCGCGCTGGGGCTCGGCGACGGCGAGGGCGAGGCGTGGGGCTGTGACCTGTCGGCGGAGTACGTCGCCATCAACAGCGAGTACCGAACGTGAGCGCCACGCCGGTCACCGTCAAGCTGGGAGGCGTCGCCGGTGAGCACCGGCGGAGCCTGGAGGTCATCGCCGCGCAGGCACCCTCGAGCTGCGTCGTGGTGCACGGCGGCGGACGAGAACTGGGCGACTGGTCACGCCGAGCCGGCATCGAGCCCCGCCACCACGACGGGCTCCGGATCACCGACGCCGCGACGCTGGAGGTGGCCGTCGCCGTGCTGGCCGGCCTGGTGAACGCCCGCATGGTGGCGGCCTTCGCCGCCGCCGGACGTCCCGCGGTCGGCATCGGCCTGGCCGACGGGGGGCTGCTGCAGCTCGAGCGCAGCGATCCGCAGCTCGGCGAGGTCGGACACCCGGGTCGGGCCGACACCACGCTGCTCGAGCTGCTCACCGGGGCCGGCCTGCTGCCGGTGGTCTGCTCGATCGGCGCCGATAGCGACGGCCGGCTGCTGAACGTGAACGCCGACGAGGTGGCCGGAGCGCTGGCCGCCGCGAGGGGCGGCCGACTGCTGCTGTGCAGCGATGTCCCGGGCGTCATGCGCGACGGGCACCAGATCACCGAGCTGTCGGCGACCGCCGCGTCGGAGATGCTCGAGAGCGGCTCCGCCTCGGCGGGGATGCGCCCGAAGTTGAGCGCTGCCATCACGGCGGCCCGGGCGGGCTGCGAGGTCCGGATCGTTGATGGCCGCTCCCCCGAAGACGTTTCGGCGGCGCTGGCCGGCCGGCCGGTGGGGACGCTGCTGAGCGATGCAGTGGGTGAGGAGGTGGCGCAGTGAGCACGAACGGCAATCGGCGGCGAGAGCTGGTCCGCCAGCTTATCGGCAGTGGGAGGATCGGCTCGCAGGCCGAGCTCGTCCGCGAGCTGGAGTCGCACGGCGTCCGCGTCACCCAGGCGACCGTGTCCCGCGACCTGGCAGCCCTGGGCGTCGTGCGCGGCGCGGGAACCGGGGGCCGGCGCTACCTCCTCCCCGACGACGTCGCAGAGCGCGGTGACCCGCAGGCACCCGAGCGGCTGCACCGCCTGCTGGCCGATCTCCCGCTGGCAATCGACGAGGCGCCACCGCTCCTCGTCCTGCGGACCGCGCCCGGCGCGGCCCACGCCATCGCATCCGCCATCGACTTCAGCTTCCTGCCCGGCGTGGTGGGAACGGTGGCCGGGGACGACACCATCTTCGTGGCCTGTCGCAGCCGAGGCGACCTGCGCAGGCTGCGAGACCACCTCGCCGCGGTGCGCGGCAACCTGCCACCCGTCGACGCGACCAGGAGCCCCTCATGACCGATACCGTTGTGCTCGCCTACTCCGGCGGGCTCGATACCTCCGTCGCCGTGCCGTGGCTGCGCGAGACGTGCGGCTACGACGTGGTGACCCTGACCGTCGACATCGGCGGCGGCAGCGAACCCGATTCGATCCTCGCCCGGGCGATCGCCGGCGGTGCGCGTGAGGCCCATGCCGTCGATGCGCGAGACATCTTCGTCACCGATTTCGTGTGGCCGATCCTCCAGGCCGGTGCGCGCTACCAGGGCGTCTACCCGCTGGCCACCGCGGTCGCGCGGCCGCTCATCGCGCGCCTGCTGGTCGAGACCGCGCACGCTGTGGGTGCGAGCCGTGTGGCTCACGGCTGCACCGGCAAGGGCAACGACCAGGTCCGCTTCGACGTGGCCGTCGCCGCCCTGGATCCGGCGCTCCAGGTCATCGCGCCCATGCGTGCCGGCATGGGAATGACCCGCGACGAGGAGCTGGCCTACGCCAGGGACCACGGCATCGAGCTGGAGGCGGGACCCGAGACGCCGTACTCGCTGGACGTCAACCTGTGGGGACGCTCGGTCGAGGCCGGGCTGCTCGAGGATCCGTGGGTCGCGCCGGCGCCGGACGCGTACGCCTGGACGGTCGACCCTGCCGACGCCCCGCGGCAGAGCACCGAGATCGTCATCGGCTTCGCGAACGGGGTGCCGGTGAGCCTGGACGGTGGTCGACTGCGAGCGTCCGCCCTGGTCGAACAGCTCAACCGTCTCGCCGGCCAGTACGGGGTGGGGCGCATCGACCACGTCGAGGACCGGCTGGTCGGGATCAAGAGCCGGGAGGTCTACGAGGCGCCGGCCGCGGTCGTGCTGCACGACTCCCACGCCGCCCTCGAGAGCCTGACCCTCTCCCGCGAGCTGCTCGCCTTCAAGCGCCAGGTAGCGGACCGCCTCGCCACGCTCGCCTACGACGGGCTGTGGTACAGCGAGCTGGCCGTCGCGCTGCGCGAGTTCGTCGCCTCCACCCAGCGCCGTGTGACCGGCGAGGTTCGTGTCCGGCTCGCCCCCGGCCAGGCCACCGTGGTCGGGCGTCGCTCGCCGGAGTCCCTATACGACCTGTCGCTGGCCAGCTACGGGTCCGAGGACCGCTTCGACCACGAGGCAGCGGTGGGCTTCATCACCATCTGGGGCATGCCGGTGCGCACCCAGGCGGCGGCGCGCGGCGGCCTGGTGGGGGCCATCGAGCCGCCGCTGCTCGAGCGGCTCCGGACGCAGCGGCGCTCCCAGGACCACCCGAGCGGCGAGGACGAGGCCGCGCCCCGGGATGCGTCGCCGCCGACGGGCGGGAGCGCGACCACCCCGGCCACCGGCGACGGCGGCTCGGAGGGCCGCTTCCGCGCCGCGGGTACCATCCCCACCCTGAGCTCCGGGGTGTCGTTCCAGCGACGCGCCCGCCCCGAGGACGTGGAGGCGATCTGGCTGATCATCGACGCGTACGCCCGGCGCGGGATCCTGCTGCCGCGGACGCGCGAGGAGATCGCGGCCCAGATCGACGGCTTCCGGGTGGCCGAGCTCGACGGGGAGGTCGTCGGCGAGGCTGCGCTCCGCGACTTCGGCGGCGGCATCGGCGAGCTCAGATCGCTCGGCGTCCTCCTGCACGCCCAGGGGCGCGGGTTCGGCGAGATGCTGGTGCGTGCGATCGTCGGCCAGGCGGCGGCGTCAGGCATCCGCGACCTCTACGTCCTGACCGCCAACCCCGGCTACTTCGCGCTGTTCGGCTTCCGTGAGGTGCCGTGGGACTCGGTGCCCGACGCCCTGGAGGCCGATCGCTCGCCGGAAGGGCTCCGCCGGCGCTGGAACACGGCCATGGTGCTGCACCCATGAGCGGCGGCGGCATCGATCAGGCTCCCGCACCCGGGGCGGCAGCGCCAGCCACTACCCCGGCCGCGGAGCGCGAGGCGCGGGTCCACCTCCAGGTCTACGCGCGCCAGCCGATCACCCTGGTGCGCGGCGAGGGGACGTGGGTCTGGGACGACGCGGGGAACCGGTACCTCGACTTCGTGGCCGGGATCGCGGTGGGCATCCTCGGCCATGCCCACCCGCGCGTGGCCGAGGCGATCGCCGCCCAGGCGCGGGCGCTGCTCCAGGTCTCGAACCTGTACTACACCCTTCCCCAGCTGGAGCTGGCCGAGGCGCTGCTTTCCCGGACGCCGTTCGAGCGTGCCTTCTTCACCAACTCCGGGACCGAGGCCAACGAGGCGGCCATCAAGCTCGCCCGGCGGCGCGGTGGCGGGCGCGGGGCGAGCGGCATCGTATCGCTCGTCAACTCGTTCCATGGCCGCACCCTCGGCTCGCTGGCCGCGACCGGCCAGCCCAAGTACGCGACGCCGTTCGGCCCGCTGCCGGGCGGCTTCAGCCACGTCACCGCCGACGACGTGGGCGCGCTGGAGGCCGCGGTGACCGACGCGACGGCGGCCGTGTTCCTGGAGCCGATCCAGGGCGAGGGCGGCATCCGGCCCCTGTCCGACGAGTACCTGACCGCGGCCCGCGAGGCGTGCGACCGGGCGGGCGCGCTGCTCGTCTTCGACGAGGTGCAGACCGGCATGGGCCGAACCGGGACCTTCTTCGCCTTCGAGCAGACGCCGGTCGTCCCCGACGTCGTGACGCTCGCCAAGGGGCTCGGCGGCGGGGTGCCGATCGGTGCGCTCCTGGTCCGCGGCCCGGCGGCATCGGCCTTCCACGTCGGCGACCACGGCACGACCCAGGGCGGCAACCCGCTCTCCTGCGCCGCCGCGCTCGCCACGCTGCGCGTCCTGGACGAGGACTCGCTCCTCGTCAACGCGCGCGAGCGGGGGCGGCAGCTGCAGGCTGGCCTGTCGAGGCTGGTGGACGACGGCCTGGCGACCCAGGTCCGCGGCGTCGGGCTCATGGTGGGCATCGAGACCGCCGGTCCCTGGGCCAGGGCCGCCGTCGCCCGCGCCCGCGACGTCGAGCGGCTGCTCATCAACGCCACCGGTGACACCACGCTGCGGCTCGTCCCGCCGCTCACCGTCTCGGCCGAGGAGGTCGACGAGGCGCTCGCCCGGCTGCACCGCGCCGTGGCCGTCACCGCGGAGGAGGCCTCATGACCGGCGCCGTGGATGCCGCCCGCGCCACGGCCGAGGTCGCCCCTCCGCCGCGCGTCCGGCACGTCCTGTCGTTCACCGATGTCGTGGAGCTGGGGCTCGAGCGGATCCTGGCCCGCGCCGAGTCGCTGCGCGCAGATCGGCTGGCCGGCCGCAACGCGCCCCTCCTCGCCGGGCGCCAGGTGGCGCTGCTCTTCGAGAAGCCGAGCCTGAGAACCCGGGTCACCTTCGACGTCGGGATCAGCCTCCTCGGCGGCCACGCAATCTACCTGGGGCCGGAGGAGGTCGGCCTCGGGACCCGCGAGGCGCCGGCCGACGTGGCGTCGAACCTGTCGCGCTGGGTCGACGCAGCGGTGGTGCGAACCTTCGCCCACGCCACCCTGTCCGAGCTCGCCCAGGCGGCGAGTGTGCCGGTGGTCAACGCCCTGACCGACCTCGAGCACCCCTGCCAGGCGCTGGCCGACCTGCTCACGCTGCGGCAGCGGCTGGGCGCGCTGCACGGCAAGCGGCTGGCCTTCGTCGGCGACGGGAACAACGTGTGCCACTCCGTCCTGCTGGCCGGGGCGGCTGCCGGCCTGGAGGTCCGCGTCGCCACCCCGCCGGGGCTCGAGCCCGATGCCGGTGTGGCGGACAGCGCCCGGCGCGTCGCCCGCACCGGCGGCGGATCGGTGAGCATCGGCCACGACCCGCTCGCGGCCGTCGCCGGCGTGGACGCCGTGTACACCGACGTGTGGACCAGCATGGGCTCGGAGCTGGAGGCCGTCGCGCGACGCCGGCGCTTCGCCGGCTTCCGGGTCGATGCCGACCTGCTGGCCGCGGCACCTGGGGCGCTGGTCATGCACTGCCTGCCGGCCCACCGCGGCGAGGAGATCAGCGACGAGGTCCTGGACGGCCCGCTGTCGGTCGTCCTGGACCAGGCCGAGAACCGCCTCTACGTGCAGCAGGCCCTGCTGCTCGAGCTCCTCGAGTCACCCGACTGAGCGGCGCCGCCGGCTTACGACCGGGCCTGGGCGCCCACGGCCAGCTCACGCACGAGCTCGCCAAGCCGGACCGGGCCGTCCCTGCCCCGTCCCACCGCTGCGACCAGGGCCGACCCCACGATGACGCCGTCCGCCACCGGCGCGAGGGCCCGAACCTGGCCGGCCTTCGACACACCGAAGCCGGCGGCCACCGGGACGCGGCCGCGGGCGACCCCGCGAACCCGCTCGAGCAGAGGGACGGCAGCGTCGGCGAGGCGGTCGCGGACGCCGGTCACCCCCAGCAGCGGGACGACGTACAGGAAGCCGGTCGAGGCCACCACCGCCCGCTCCACCCGGGCGGGCGAGGTGTTCGGCGCCACCAGGAAGCAGAGGCCCAGGCCCAGTGTGCCGGCCAGGCGCTCGAAGCCCGGCTCCTCCCCCGCCGGCAGGTCGGGCACGATGAGGGCATCCGCGCCCGCGCCGGCCAGCGACGCCAGCACCGCTCGCTCGCCGCCGGCGACGATCGGGTTGAGGTAGCTCATCGCGAGCAGCGGCTGCTCGTGCCCGAGCTCCCGCAGGCGGCCGATGAGCCCGATCGCCGTGTCGAGCCCCGCGCCGCCGGCCAGCGCGGCTCGCCCCGCCTCTGCGATCACCGGTCCGTCGGCGACCGGGTCGCTGAACGGCACCCCGATCTCGAGCAGGTCGGCTCCGCTGTCGAGCGCGGAACGTGCGGCGGCGAGTGAAGTCGACGCGTCCGGGTATCCCGCCAGGACGTAGGCGATGAACGCCGGACGCCCCTCGTCACGCGCTTTCGCGAACGCGTCCCGGATCGCCGCAGGGCCACGCCTGGGAGACTTCATCGGCCGGCCAGTTGGGCGATCCCGCTCGACGCGACCCGGCTCGACTCGCGGGCCACGATGTCGAGGTCCTTGTCGCCGCGCCCGCTGAGGTTCACCACGACCACCGCATCGGCTGCCAGCTCGGGCAGCAGGCGACGCGCCGCGGCCAGCGCGTGGGCGGGCTCGAGCGCCGGCAGGATGCCGACGCATCGGGTCAGCCAGGCGAGCGCGTCGAGCGCATCGGCATCGCTGGTGCGGGTCACCTCCAGGCGGCCCGCCTCGGCCAGCGCGGCGAGCTGCGGCCCGACGCCGGGATAGTCCAGGCCGGCCGAGATCGAGTGCGGCTCGACCACCTGGCCGCCCGGCGTCTGGGTCAGCATCGAGAAGGCCCCGTGCAGGACCCCCGGGCGCCCCAGGCCCAGTGAGGCCGCGTTGTCGCCGAGTCCGTCGCCGCGCCCGCCCGCCTCCACCGCCACCAGGCGCGCGCCGGTGTCCAGCAGGGGACGGAACAGCCCGATGGCGTTGCTGCCCCCGCCGACGCAGGCGATCGCCACGTCCGGGGGACGCCCGACGAGGTCCACCACCTGGCGGCGTGCCTCCTGGCCGACGACCGACTGGAGCGACGCCACCAGGTCGGGGTAGGGGTGCGGACCGGCCGCCGATCCGAGAACGTAGTACGTCGTCTCGACGCTGGCCACCCAGTCGCGGAGCGCCTCGTTCAGCGCGTCGCGCAGCGTGCCGTGACCGGTCGTGACGGGCCGGACCTCCGCCCCCAGCAGCCGCATTCGGCTGACGTTGGGAGCCTGGCGGTCGATGTCGGTAACGCCCATGTAGACCACGCAGTCCAGCCCCAGCAGGGCGCACGCGGCGGCGGTCGCCACGCCGTGCTGGCCGGCGCCGGTCTCGGCGATGACGCGCGTCTTGCCCATCCGCCGCGCCAGCAGCGCCTGGCCGACCGCGTTGTTGATCTTGTGCGCGCCGGTGTGCGCCAGGTCCTCGCGCTTGAGGAACAACCGGGGGCCGCCGCCGGCCACGCCGATGGCCGGGCCCGGCACCTCGAATAGCGGCGTGGGTCGGCCGATGAAGTCGCGCTGGAGGCGGCGCAGCTCCCCCAGGTACGCGCCGTCGCGGCGGGCCTCGCGCCAGGCCGCCGCCAGCTCGTCGAGGGCGGGGACGAGCGTCTCGGGCACGTAGCGGCCGCCGAAGCGCCCGAAGCGGCCGCGGCGGTCGACCCGATCGGCGCCGCTGGGGTCGCGCCGGGCAGCGCGCACGAAGGCCGCAATCCGCGCGGGGTCGCTGCGGCCGTCACGCTCCAGCCCGCCGGCCGCGTCGACGAAGGCGGGGCGTGCCTCGCTCACCGCGGCGGCGACCGTGTCCGGCCGCAGTCCGCCGGCCATCCCGGCGGGGAGCACCCGGTTCACCCGCCGCACCAGCGCGCGGTCAACGAGGGATCCGCTGCCGCCGGCCTCGTCGGCGGGTGCTCCCTCGAGCAGGACGTGGCTGGCGCCGCACGCGTACCAGTCCTCGGCCGCGAGGACGGCGGTGCGGACGCGCTGCGGCCGGTGGACGACGCCGATCAGCGTCCGAATCCGCTCGGCCACGGCCGCCGCCCAGTCCGGGGGCGCGTCAAAGCCCGCCAACTGGACGCCGTCGACGCCGCTCGCCGCCAGACCGGCCTCGACCTCCGCCCGCGACGGGCGGCGGAACACCAGGACCGGCCGCGGGCGGCCCGTCCCGCGGGCCAGCTCGGCGACCTCGTCCGGGTCGACGCGGCGCCGCTTTCCGGGCGCGATCACGAAGCCGGCCATGTCAGCGTCGGCGAGCGAGGCCGCCCGCACCCCGGCGGTGTCACGCAGCCCGCACACCTTGACCGCGGGGCGCTGCGGCACGGATGCGACCCGGAGCGGCTGGCGACGAGGCGCGGCGGCCACCAGCTCCCCGAGTCGCTCCACTGGATCTGCGGCCCGCAGGATCGCGGTGCCGACCAGGGCGGCATGTGCTCCGGCATCGGCGACGCGTTGCAGGTCGTCGGCGTCGGCAAGGCCGCTCTCCGCGACCAGCGTCGCCCCGCTGGTGCGGGCGGTTTCGAGGAGGCGGAGCGCGCGGTCGGGGTCGACCTCAAGGGTGCCGAGGTCGCGGGCGTTGACGCCGACCAGGGTCGCGTCGGCGGCCAGGGCCAGCTCGAGCTCCGCCTCCGAGTGGACCTCGACCAGGGCGTCGACCCCCGCCTCCCCGGCCTCCTCCAGGAGGCGGCGAAGAGTCGCGCGTTCCAGGACGCGGACGATGAGCAGCACGGCGGCGGCGCCCAGCGCCCGGGCCTGCCAGACCTGGTAGCGGTCCACGGTGAAGTCCTTGCGCAGGATCGGCCGGTCGGTGCGGGCGGCGGCGACCAGGTCGGCGTCCTCCCCGCCGAACCGCGTCGGCTCGGTGAGGATTGAGATCGCGGCCGCCCCGGCGGCCGCGTACCGGGCGGCGAGATCGGCCACCGCATCGGGGCCGCCCGCCACGGCCTCGAACCGCCCCGCCGACGGGGAGGCGCGCTTCACCTCCGCCACCAGGGCCAGCCGATCGGCATACCGCAGCGCCGCCTCCAGCCGGGGCGCGGGCGGCAGCCGACGCACGGTCCGGCGGAGATCGGCCAGCGGGACCAGGCGGGCGTCCCGGCGCGCCCGCGCGCGCGAGGCGGCGGCCAGCCCCTCGAGCACCGAGACGCCGCGCGGACCGCTCATGCCGCCACCGCCGCCGCCCGCCGCACGACGTCCGCCGACCTCCCCGAGTCGATCGCCTCCGCTGCAGCGGCCACCCCCTCGCCGATGCTCGGCACCGCTGCCGCCACGAACAGCGCGGCCCCGGCGTTCAGCAGCACGACGTCCCGGGCCGGCCCCGTCGCCCCCCCGAGCACCGACAGCGCGATCTCGGCATTCCGTTCGGCGTCGCCCCCGGCGAGCGCAGCGACCGGCGCCGGGGCCAGGCCGAAGTCGGCGCCGTCGACGACGAGCTCGCGGACATCGGGCCCTTCCACCAGCAGGGCCTCGTTCGGCCCGGCCAGGGACAGCTCGTCGAGCCCATCGGCCCCGTGAACGACCAGTGCGCGCTCGACCTCCAGGCGTGCCAGCGCGCCGGCCATCAACGGCAGCAGGCGGCGCTCCGCCACGCCGAGCAGCTGGCGTCGCACTCCCGCCGGCGACGCGAGCGGGCCGAGCAGGTTGAAGACGGTGCGGATCGGCAGCTCGCGCCGGATCGGCATCGCGTGGCGCAGGGCCGGGTGGTAGGCCGGCGCGAACATGAACCCGAAGCCGGACTCGCGGATGGAGCGAGCGACCGCCTCCGGGCCGGGATCGAGCGGAATTCCGAGCGCCTCGACCAGGTCCGCCGATCCGCAGCGGCTCGTCACGGCTCGGTTGCCGTGCTTGGCGACCGGCACGCCGGCGGCCGCAACGACGAAGGACGCGACGGTCGAGATGTTGAACGTGCCCGCCTCGTCAGCCCCCGTCCCGCACAGGTCGACCGACCCGGACCGGGCGTCGACCGGCACGGCGCGCTGACGCATCAGGCGGGCGAAGGCGGCCACCTCCTCGGGCGTTTCGCCCCGCTGCCGGAGCATGGCCAGCAGCGCCGCGACCTGGACCGACGATGCCTGGCCGTCCATCAGCTCGCCGAAGGCGGCCTCGCCCAGCGTCTCGGACAGCGTCCCGCCGCCGGCCACCAGCTCCACCGCCGCGGCCATGGCCGAGCGCTCGCCGCTCATGCCGCACCCCGCAGCTCGAGGCCGGTTCGCGCCAGGAAGGCACGCACCAGCTCGGGGCCAAGCTCGGTGAGGATCGACTCGGGGTGGAACTGGAACCCCTCCACCGGGTGCGACCGATGCCTCAGCCCCATCACCACCCGATCCGGAGAGCGGGCGGTGATCTCGAGCTCGGGCGGCAGGCTGTCGGGGTCGACGGCCAGCGAGTGGTAGCGTCCGGCCGGGAACGGCGACGGCAGCCCGGCGAACGAGCCGGCACCATCGTGCAGCACCTCGCCGCGCTTGCCGTGCACCGGGGGCACCCGCACCACCCGCCCGCCGTAGGCCAGGCCGATCGCCTGGTGGCCCAGGCATACGCCCAGCGTGGGAGTCGACGGACCCAGCCGGCGAATGAGCTCGACGCTGATCCCTGCCCGCTCCGGGACCGACGGTCCGGGCGAGACGAGGATCGCCGCCGGCTCCAGCGCCCTGACCTCCCCGACCGAGATGCGGTCATTGCGCGCCACCACCGTGGTCGCACCCAGCCGCTCGAGGAGCTGGACGAGGTTGTAGGTGAACGAGTCGTAGTTGTCGAGCACGAAGACCGGCCTCCTCATGGCGCTCCCCCTGCGCCGATGGCGGCCAGCATCGAGGCGGCCTTGGCCGCCACCTCGGCCGCCTCGCGCTCAGGCACCGAGTCGGCCACGATGCCGGCGCCGGCGTGCACGGTGGCCCGCCCGGAGGCGATGACCGCGCCGCGGATGGTGATCGCGGCCTCCACGTCGTTGGGCGCGAAGAAGCCGACCGCCCCGCCGTATGGGCCGCGGCGCTCCCCCTCCAGCGCGGCGATGGCCTGCATGGCCCGCACCTTGGGGGCGCCGCTCACCGTCCCGGCAGGGAAGGTCGAGCGCACCGCGTCGAAGGCGTCCAGGTCGGGACGCAGACGACCGCGGACCTCGCTCACCAGGTGCATGACGTGGCGGTAGCGCTCGACCGCGTAGAGCGTGGGCACCTCCACGCTGGCGGCCGCCGCCACCCGGCCCACGTCGTTGCGGGCCAGGTCGACCAGCATGGCGTGCTCGGCCAGCTCCTTGGGATCTGCGCGCAGATCCTCCTCCAGCGCCGCGTCGTCCTGGGGATCGTCCGCGCGGGGACGCGTGCCGGCGATGGGCCGGGTGACCACCTCCCCGCTGCGGACCCGCACCAGCAGCTCGGGAGAGGCGCCCACCAGGGTCGCCCCCGGCGCGGCCGGGCCGAGGTCGAGGTAGAACAGGTGCGGCGAGGGGTTGACCCGTCGCAGTGATCGGTAGATCTCCATCGCCTCCCGCCCGGTGGGGACCGTGAAGCGGCGGGCCAGGACGCCCTGCAGCATCTCGCCGGCGTGAATCTCTGCCACCAGGCGCGCCACGCTGTCCTCGAAGCGGGCGCGGCCGGCAGGGTCTGGCTCCGGCGGCACGCTGACCGCCGGAACGGAGAGCGGCGCCTCCTCCAGGACGGGGCGCGTGACGGCCGCAGCGATTCGGTGGAGCCGATCCGCGTCGACCTCGTCGGAGGCGGCCATGAGCCGCGCCACCTGGTCGAGGTGATCGAAGACGAGCACCGCCTCCGGCAGGTGGAAGATCGCGTCGGGGAGGCCCAGCGGATCCGCCCCCGGCACCGGCAACGACTCCCAGCGAGCCGCCACCTCGTACGCCAGGTATCCGACGCCGGCGGCGAGCGGCATCGGGAGACTGCCGTTCCTCGCCGGCTGCTCGGGCAGGACCGCACGCAGCGCCTCCAGCGGGTCGGGCGCCTCCAGCTCACTCAGCAGCGACCCGTCTGGCCCCAGCAGTCGCGCCGCACCGTCGCGCACCGCCAGCTGCCGACCGCGAACTCCGACGAACGAGTAGCGGCCGAACCGCACGCCCTCCTCGACGCTCTCCAGCAGGAAGGCGCAGCGCGATCCGAGCCGCAGCGCCGCGGCAACCGGGGTCAGCGCGTCCGCGGCCAGCTCCAGGGCCGCGTGGGTCTGGGTCTGAATCAGCGCCATCGGTCATCGGCTCCGGGTACGACAAAGCCTCCATCCGGTTGGGGACGGAGGCTTCTTCCGCGGTGCCACCCCGCTTCGGACCGATCGCGGTCCGCACTCGCTCGCACGGGCCGCAACGTGCGGCCGATGCGTCGGCCCGTGGTAACGGAGGCCCTCCGTCGCCGCCTATCGGCCCGTCTTCGGGCTTTCGGAGCGAGGCTCGCGGGTCCATTCCCCTGCGCCGTGCCACGCCGGCTTGCACCGTTCCGGCTCGCTGATAGTGGTCGTGCGCCGGGTACTCGTCCCGGTCAGCGCCTTTCTGTGAAGCTGGTGGCGCATCCTAGGCCCGCCCCGGCGGGCTCGTCAAGGTGTGCGATGCTTCGGCCGTGACCGGCACGAAGCGCACCGCCATCGTCACCGGCGCGGCCTCGGGGATCGGTCGGGCCGTCTCCGAGCGCCTGGTTCGCGACGGCTGGCGCGTGCTCGGCATCGACCATCACGACGAAGCTGCGCCCGGCGTGGAGCGGTTCACCGGCGATGCCGGCGATCCCGCACTGCTGGCCACGGCCGTCCGCCGCGCCGAGGATCGGCTCGGCGCGCTCGTCTGCTCGGCCGGCGTCCCGCCCACCGGCCCGTGGGACTCGCGCCAGCACTGGGACCAGGTGCTGGCGGTCGACCTCACCGCCCCCTACGAGGCGCTGCGCGCCTGCCTGCCGGCGCTGGCCTCCGCCGGCGGCTCGGCGGTGCTGGTCGGCAGCATCGTGGGGACCGACGAAGGCTCGCTCCGCTCTCCCGCCTACGCGGCCGCGAAGGCGGGGCTCGAGGGATTGGCACGCTCGATGGCCGTCGTCGCAGGATCGATGGGGATCCGGGTCAACGTCGTCGCTCCGGGCCCGGTCGACACTCCCTTCGACCCGGCGCCCGACCCCGGAGAGCGGCGGCGCGACGTGCCCCTGGCGCGGGCGGCGCGACCCGAGGAGGTGGCAGCCGTCATCGCCTTCCTCCTCGGGCCCGAGGCCGGCTTCGTGACCGGGGCCGTCTGGCGCGTCGACGGCGGCCGCGCCGTCCTCTCCAGCATGGACGCGGACCGCATCGCTCGAGCGGAGCGACGTTGACGGCAACCCCACAAGTCGTTGACAGGCACACCATCGGTCGCGTAGGCTCGCCGCCTCAGTGATCAATCGCAGCTGGTTTTACGCTTAGCGGGCACGAGGCAGGCGGGTAGCACCCGCCAGCAGAGGCATTCGTGCCCGCAGACGCAGAGGTCGCAAGACCCCTGCGTTTTTGTTTACCCCGCGGGAGACGACCAATGATCGTGGTGATGCGGCCGACGGCGTCGCAGGAAGAGGTGGGGGCGGTCCGGGGCACCATCGAGGAGCACGGGCTGGAGGCGTTCCTCAGCATCGGCGAGGAGCGGACCGTGATCGGCGTGGTGGGCGCCGACGTCGACCGCGTGGCCCACATCGGCAGCCTGCCCGGGGTCGAGCAGGTGATCCGGGTCACGCAGCCATACAAGCTGGCCAGCGTCGAGCACCATCCGGACCGGACGCGGGTCAGGGTCGGGGCGGTCGACATCGGCCTGACCGATGAGCTGGTCGTGGTCGCCGGACCGTGCTCGGTCGAGTCCCGCGATCAGCTGCTCGCGACGGCGGAGTGGGTGCGGCGCGAGGGCGCGCGAGCCCTGCGCGGGGGCGCCTTCAAGCCGCGGACCTCGCCGTACACCTTCCAGGGCCTGGGCCTCCCCGCCCTGCAGCTGCTTGCCGAGGCGCGCGAGGCGACGGGCCTGCCGGTCATCAGCGAGGTGACCGATCCAGCCCAGCTGGAGGCCTTCGAGCCGCACGTCGACATGCTCCAGGTCGGCAGCCGCAACATGCACAACTTCGTGCTCCTCAGGGCCCTGGGCCAGAGCCGGCGCCCGGTGCTGCTCAAGCGCGGCTTCGGGGCGACCATCGAGGAGTGGCTGCTGGCCGCCGAGTACGTCCTGTCGAGCGGCAACCCGAACGTGGTCCTGTGCGAACGGGGGATTCGCACCTTCGAGACCGCCACCCGCAACACCCTCGACCTGTCGGCCGTGCCGCTGCTGCGGGGCAAGACGCACCTGCCGATCGTGGTCGACCCGAGCCACGGCACCGGCCAGCGTCCGCTCGTCCAACCGATGGCGCTGGCCGCGGCGGCGGTCGGGGCCGACGGCCTGCTGATCGAGGTCCATCCCGACCCACCCAACGCCCGGTCGGACGGCGACCAGTCGCTCAGCTTCGACGAGTTCGGCGAGCTGATGGACGAGCTGCGCCGGCTCCAGTTCATCCGCGCCGTCGCGAACGGCAACGGCCACCAGCGGCCCGCCGAGCCGGAGCCCGCCCACGGTGGCATCGACGGGATCCGCCAGCGGATCGACGAGATGGACACCAGGCTGGCGGCCATTGTCCAGGAACGAGCCTCGCTGGCCCTCGAGGTCCAGCGGCTGCGAGGCGGCGACAGCCACGGGCACGACGTCCCGCGGGAGCGCGAGCTGCTGGAGCGAGCTGCACGCGCGGATGCGGGGCCGCTGACCCCCGAGGAGCTGACCGCCGTCTTCGGGGCCGTGCTCCGCGCGTCGCGCTCGGCCC